>NZ_JBFIII010000005.1 GCF_041601295.1 Immundisolibacter sp. | reverse complement strand
CGGCGATGGCCGACGCGCTGCAGCGGGCCGAACCGGCGCTGCTGGCGGCCAATGCCAGGGATCTGGCCTCCGGCAAGGCAACCGGCCTGGACGCGGCGCTGCTTGACCGTTTGATGTTGGACCGGTCACGCATCGCGTCCATGGCTGACGGCCTGCGTCAGATCGCGGCTCTGGCCGACCCGGTGGGTGCGATCGACGACCTGCGGGCTCGTCCGTCCGGCATCCGCGTGGGGCGTATGCGGGTGCCGCTGGGGGTGGTCGGCATCATTTACGAGTCGCGCCCCAATGTCACCGCCGACGCCGCCGGTCTGTGCCTGAAGTCCGGCAACGCCTGCATCCTGCGCGGTGGTTCCGAAGCCCTGCACTCCAACCTTGCCATCGCCGCCTGTATCACGAGTGGGCTGGAAAGCGCTGGCCTGCCGGCGACGGCGGTACAGGTGGTGGAAGTCACCGACCGGGCAGCGGTCGGTCTTCTGGCGGGCCTGGCGGCTTATGTCGACATCATCGTGCCGCGCGGCGGCAAGGGGCTGATCGAGGCGGTGATTCAGCAGGCGCGGGTGCCGGTACTCAAGCATCTGGACGGCGTCTGCCATGTTTACATCGACACCGGGGCCGACCTGGACATGGCGCGGCGCATCGTACTGAACGCCAAGACCCATCGTTATGGCGTGTGCAATGCTCTGGAAACGCTGCTGGTAGCGGACAGTGAGACGGCGGTGCTGCCGGCGATTGTTGCCGAGTTGCAGGCCCAAGGCGTGGAGCTGCGCGGCTGCGCGCGGACCCAGGCCGTGGTGCCGGGCCTGCTGTCGGCAACTGAGGCTGACTGGTACGCCGAGTATCTGGCGCCGATTCTGGCTGTGCGGGTGGTGGATGATATTGATGCCGCCATTGAGCACATCACCCGGTACGGCTCGGCCCATACTGACGCCATCGTGACACGTGACCTCGGCCACGCCGATCGTTTCCTGCGCGAGGTAGATTCGAGTTCGGTCATGGTGAACGCCTCGACCCGCTTTGCGGATGGCTATGAATATGGTCTTGGCGCCGAAATCGGCATCAGCACCGACAAATTGCACGCCCGTGGACCGGTGGGCCTGGAGGGCCTGACCAATCAAAAGTGGGTGGTGCTCGGCAATGGCGAGGTGCGCGCCTGACAAATTTTCCGCGAAGAGGCCGTCCTGCACCGCGGCCAGTCGGCATCCTGGGCGGCACATTCGATCCGGTTCACGTGGGCCATCTGCGGGCCGCCATTGAGCTCAAATCAGCCCTCGATCTGGCCGAGGTGCGCCTCATACCGGCGCGCCTGCCACCACACCGACCTCAGCCGCGGGCGGCCGCCGAGCACCGTCTGGCGATGTTGCGGCGCGCCGTGCGCGGCGTGGCTGGCTTGCGCGTGGACGCACGAGAGCTGAGCCGTGCCGGTCCGTCCTACACCGTGGATACTCTGGGAGAGTTGCGCCAGGAGCTCGGCCAGCGGCCGATCTGCCTGCTGCTGGGCGCCGATGCGTTCGCCGGCTTGACCGGCTGGCATCGCTGGCAGGCGTTGTTCGAGCTTGCGCACCTGGTGGTGATGCAGCGCCCCTTATCGGCTGGTCAGGCCGCGCCGCCGTTGCCGGCCAAGCTGGCGCAAGCCATCGGCGGTCGTCTGGCGGACAGCGCGCGAGCACTGCGCGGCTCGTGTGCTGGTGTGGTCTGGCGGCAGGCACTGCCGCCACTCGACATCTCAGCGACGCGGGTACGCGCGTTGCTGGGAGCCGGAGAAAGCGCGCGTTTTCTCGTGGCCGACAGCTGCCTGCGGTACATTCGTCACCATCGCCTCTACATTGATTGAATATGCCGAAAGACCTTGCCTCCCTGCAATCCGTGGTGCTCGCGGCCCTGGACGACCTCAAAGCCGTCGACGTGAAAGTGCTCGATGTGAGCCGTCTGACCACCATCACCTCGGTGATGGTGGTAGCCACCGGAACCTCAAACCGCCACGTGCGGGCGCTTGCCGACGCGGCGCGCGAGGCTGCCAAGGGAGCCGGTTTCACCGTACTTGGCGTAGAGGGTGACAGCGACGCCGAGTGGATGCTGGTGGACCTGGTGGACGTGGTGGTCCATGTCATGTCGCCACAGACGCGCGAGCTGTATCGCCTGGAGGATCTGTGGTCGGCGCTGCCGCGTCGTCCGAAGGCAGAACAGGTCGGCGACAGCGCGTGAGTCAGGTGCTCATTCTGGCGGTCGGCCAGCGGCCGCCGGGTTGGGTCAGTGCCGCGTGTGCCGATTATCTCGGGCGCTTCGGACGTCGTCTGAAAGTAGAACTCAGAGAAATCGCCCCCGCGCGTCGCGGCGCCGTCAGTCGCGATGCGGCCCTGGCACAGGAAGACGCGCGCCTGCTCGCCGCCCTGCCGGACAGTGCCTGGCCGGTGTTGCTGGATGCCGGTGGCCGACAGTACGACTCGCCCGGCCTGGCGGTGGCGTTGTCTGACTGGTTGGCGCAGGGTGGCCCGCTGGCGTTAATGATCGGGGGCGCCGATGGTTTTGGTCCAGGGGTCCGGGAGCGGGTCCGTTCCCAGTGGGCCTTGTCAGCACTGACCTTCCCGCACATGCTGGCGCGGGTGTTGGTGGCAGAGCAGCTGTATCGCGCTTTCAGCCTGTTGCACAACCTGCCGTATCACCGTGAGCACTGAGCGCCCGCCGGGGCTGACGGCCCGATGATTGTCCACTGCCTGCGCGGTTCGACCGCTGGCTGAGAGGGGATGAGGTTGTGTCCGTGATGCGCCGTCTGCTGCTATGGAGCGCGCTCGGTATTCTTGTTTCGAGCGCCGTGGGACTGACCGCACTGCGCGTGCTGTTGCCACGCCTGGATACCCATCCGCAGCAGGTAGCGCAGTGGGTCAGCCAGGCGGTGGGTTATCGGGTCGAGTTCACACAGCTGCGTGCGGGTCTGCGCGGCATCACGCCGGAGCTGACCCTGCAGCAGGTCGGGCTCACCGGCAGCGACGGCAGTGTGACGCGGGTCGAGGCGCTTCGCCTGCGTTTCGCCTGGTGGGCATCGCTGCTCGCGCGTCAGCCACGCCTGGCGGATATTGAGATCGTCGGCCTGCATTTGGGCATCGTGCGCGACGCCAACGCTCGCTGGCGCATCGGCGGCATGCAGCTGGGCCACGGTGGCGCGAATGCGGGTTTCTCCGCCTGGTTGCTGGCGCAACCGCAGGTGCGCTTGAGCGCCGCCGTGATCGATATCCGCGACGACCAGCAGGCGGCGCGGGCAATCAGCCTGCAGGACGCCGAGGTCCAAATGCGCCGCCACGGCGGCCACCATTGGTTGGACCTGCGCGTGGGTGTGGCGGGGGCCGCCAGCGGCGCGTTGCACCTGCAGGCGCAAATCGACGGACTTGGCCAGGATCTGGGTGCCAGCGAGGGCCGCGTCTACGCGATTGCACGCGATATGCAGGGAGTCGACGTGCCCCTGTGGCGCAGTCTGTTCAGCGGGCGGCTTGACGCCGAAGTCTGGTTGCGCTGGAAGCAGGGCAACATTGAACGTGTTCACGGTCGCATCGACGGTCTTGGTGAGCTACATCAAGCGCAGGCGAAAACGACCATTCCCTTCGATGCGCTGCACTTGGAGGGGGTCTGGCAGCGCCAGCCACAGGGTTGGGTTGCAGGTATCGATAGCCTGCGGCTTGGGCTGGGCGAGCGTGCCTGGCGTCTGGATCACGGTTATGTCGAGCGTAGCGGCGACAGGTGGACCCTGGCGGCTGGATTGTTAGACGTGCCGCAGCTCGGCCCCTTGGCCGATCTTCTGCCGCCCTCTCAGGCAGAGGACGGCAGCTCTGGCGCGATGCTGGCCCAAGCCGATCCCACGGTGCGGGCGCGAGATCTGAAAGCCGTGATCGATCGCACCGCGACTTTGGGGCAGCGTTTGCGTTTGGCCGCGCAAGTCGATGAACTGGCCTGGCGGCCTATGCCGCGCTTGCCAGGGCTGGCGGGCGTCGCGGGCGATTTGCGTCTCACGGACGCAGCGGCGAGCTTCACGTTGCAAGGCGCGCCGCACCTGACCCTGGACGCGCCGAGTGCCTATGCCGCGCCCCTACAGATGGATAGGGCACGCGGCGAACTGGCAGTGCAATGGTCCTCCGAGGGCAGGCAGGCACAGCTGAAGGATTTTGCGGTTCTCGTAGGCAGCATTCCGGTATCGGTGCGCGGCCGACTGTCGCTGCCGGCCCAGGACGGCGAACCTGAGTTGTTCATGCAGGCCAGCATCCCCCAGGCCCCGGCCGCGGAGTTCTTTGCCCTGCTGCCGGACCGCGCCTTGTCCCCGAAGTTCATCGACTGGGGTCGAGACGCTATCCAGGGCGGTACGCTGCGCAAGGTGCAAGCCTTGCTGCGCGGGGATCCGCGGCGTTTTCCGTATCGGGACGCCCGAGGGCAGTTTCTGGGCACGGCGGAATTCACGGACATCAAGCTCGATTATCGACCTGGTGCCGGCTGGCCGGTAGTGAGCGAAGGCGACGGCCGGTTTGCGCTGCGTGGCCCGGAGTTTGAGTTGACGCTGGACGACGGTCGTCTGCTCGATAGCCGTGCTACTGAACTGCAAGTGCGAATTCCCGATGTGGCGCTGCGCAGTAAACGCTTGTTGCTGGATGGCATCGCCAGCGGAAGCGCGCAGGACGTGATTCATTTTGTGCAGCAGTCGCCGCTGGCAGCGCGTTTTGGCAAGGCGGTCAGCCTGTTGGGCTTCGATGGACCCGCGCAGACCTCGGTGAGCCTGGACCTGGTATTCAGCGGCCCGGTCAGGTCGACCAAAATCAGCGGCGTCACTCGCCTGACCGACAATCGCCTGCGCATCGGCAGCACCGGACTCACGCTCGACGCCTTGCGTGGCGAGGTCGGTTTCAGTGCGACCGGTCTGCGGGCGCAGGGTGTTCAGGCCCAATTGTTCGGTGGCCCGGTTGCGTTCGATCTTGAAACCGCACCCGCGAATGCAGTCCGCATCGAGCCGCGTGGTCAGGCCGACGCGCTGCTGCTGCAGCGCTACCTGCGCCTGCCGCGGCCGTTTTTATTCAGGGGCAAACTGCCCTGGCCAGGGCGCGTGGATATTGCTGGCGATGGCCGGCTGGGCCTCGATCTGAATCTTGACGTCGCCGCGGCGGTGGGCGATTTGCCCACGCCCCTGGACGCGCTGAAGCTCGGGCCGCTGCAGGTACGGGCGGATTGTGAGTGCGGCGGCAGCACGCCGCGTACCTGGGACGTGGTGCTGGCGGCCCAGCCGCTGGTTGCGCACCTGGATATCGGTCCGCGCGAGGACAGCGCCATGGCCCTGCGACGCGGTGACCTGGCCATCGCCGTCGAGTCGCGGTTGCCGTCGGCCGGATTCAAGATGCACGGTCGCATCGAGCGCCTGCCGCTCAGTCCGTGGCTGTCCTGGCTTGGGGAACATTTTCGAAGCGATGGAGGCGGCAGCTGGCCGGTGCCGCAAGTCGATGTTTATGTGGACCAGCTGGACTATCTGGGCCAGTCTTTCGATCAGTTGCGGCTGCAAGTGGCACGTAGCGAGGGTTGGGATATTGCGCTGGACGCGGCCGACGTGGCCGGTCAGGTTCGGGTGCGCGGCGGCGGCGCCGAGCAGCAGGTCGAGCTGGCACTGGACCGGCTGCACCTGAAACGCGACGAAGAAAACGACGGCAGGACCGCCGCCGGCGTCGATCCGGCCAAGGTGCCGGTGCTGCGCGGGCGCATCGGCGAATTGCATTACGGTGGTGAGACGTTTGGCGCGCTGGAGCTGTCCAGTCGGCGGCTCGCGGATGGACTTGCCTTCGACAACCTGCGCCTTGAGGGCGATTTTGGTGGCATCAGCGGCACCGGCGCCTGGCGAGGTCATCAGAAGAACAGTACCAGCAGCCTGGATGCCAGCGCCGACTTCAAGGACTTCGGGGCCTTTCTGGGACATTTTGGCGTCAAGAATCTGGTACGTGAGGGCCGCGGCAAACTGCGCGCCGAGGTGAGCTGGCCGGGTAGCCCCGGGGCGTTTGCCTTTGCCGCGCTTGACGGCAAGGTCAGCGGCGCTCTGCGCAAGGGTACGCTGCCGGATGTTGAGCCTGGCGTGGGCAGGCTGTTCGGCATCCTGAGCCTGGACAGTGTGGCGCGCCGTCTGTCGCTTGATTTTCGGGACGTTTTTGGTCGCGGCTTTGCCATTGACCGCATGGATGGCGAGTTGCTGCTCGCGGCCGGACAGGCGCAGTTGAAGAACCTGCGCGTGCGCGGTCCCGCCGCGCACCTGACGTTGAACGGGCGTACCAATCTGACCGACCGCAGCCTGGATGTGGAGGTGCTCAGTGCGCCGCAGGTCACCTCCAGCCTGCCACTGGCCGGCGCCATTGCCGCGCCGGGTGTTGGGGCTGCCATTTATCTGGGTCAAAAGATCTTCGAAGGCGCCATCGACAAAGTGACCGAGCAGCGCTACCACGTGACTGGCACCTGGGCCGATCCGAAGGTCGAAAAGCGCTGATCGACATTCTGCGTCGCCGGGCTGCTCGACGTGTCCGGCACGCTGTGTACCATTCCGCCAGTGCGCAGGCGCGCGCCCGACCATTAGCAGGAGAACCCATGTCCGACGCCAAATCCTATCCGGTACCGGCCAAATTTGCCGCCCGGGCGCATCTGAAGCTCGCCGATTATGAGGCGATGTACCAGCGTTCGCTGGCCGACCGGGATGGCTTCTGGGCCGAGCAGGCGGAGCAATTCGTAAGCTGGCAGGAGCCCTGGCACACCGTGTGCCAGGAAGATATGGCCCGTGGCCACATCCGCTGGTTCGTTGGCGGCAAGCTGAACGTCGCCTACAACTGTCTGGACCGTCATCTGCCCAGCCGTGGCGAGCAGACGGCCCTCATATGGGAGGGCGACGACCCCGACTTCTCACGCCACATCACCTATCACCAGTTGCATGACGAGGTATGCCGTCTGGCCAATGTGCTGAAGATACGCGACGTCAAGAAAGGCGACCGCGTGTGCATTTACATGCCGATGATCCCGTCGGCGGTGGCGGCCATGCTGGCCTGTGCCCGCATCGGAGCCGTGCACTCGGTGGTATTCGGCGGTTTCTCGCCGGAATCCATCAAAAGCCGCATTCTGGATTCCGACTGTCGGGTGGTGATTACGGCCGACCAGGGCCTGCGTGGGGGGAAACCGATTCCGCTGAAAGCCAACGTCGACCAGGCGCTGGAAGGCTGCCCGAATGTCCATACCGTGCTGGTGTACCGGCACACGGGTGCCGAGATTGCCTGGAAAGACGGCCGCGACGGCTCGTATCAGGAACTGTTGGCCGCGGCGAGCACCGACTGTCCGCCCGAGCCGATGGATGCCGAAGATCCCTTGTTCATCCTCTACACCTCTGGTTCCACGGGCAAGCCCAAGGGCGTGCTGCACACCACCGGTGGCTACCTGACCTACGCGGCGCTGACCCACAAGTACGTGTTCGACTACCACGATGGCGACGTCTACTGGTGTACCGCCGATGTCGGCTGGGTCACCGGCCACAGTTACATCGTCTATGGGCCGCTGGCCAACGGTGCCACCAGTCTGGTGTTCGAGGGCGTGCCGACTTACCCGTCGCCGGCCCGCTTCTGGGAGGTTATCGACAAGCACCAGGTCAACATCTTCTATACCGCGCCCACGGCCATTCGTGCCCTTATGCGCGCCGGAGACGCGCCGGTGCAGGGCACGAGTCGAAAATCGCTGCGCCTGCTCGGTTCAGTCGGCGAGCCCATCAACCCGGAGGCGTGGGAGTGGTACCACCGGGTGGTTGGTGATGGACGGTGTCCGATCGTCGATACCTGGTGGCAGACCGAGACTGGCGGCATCATGATTGCGCCGTTGCCGGGTGTGACGGCGCTGAAGCCGGGCTCGGCCACCACGCCGCTGTTCGGTGTGGAGCCGGCGCTGATGGACGCCAATGGCGAGGAGCTGCCCGGCGCCGCCAGCGGCAATCTGGTGCTCAAGCGCTCGTGGCCGGGCATGATGCGCAGCGTCTATGGCGATCATCAGCGCTTCGTCGACACGTATTTGAAGGCCTACCCCGGTTACTACTTCACCGGCGACGGTTGCCGCCGTGACGAGGATGGCTATTACTGGATCACCGGTCGCGTCGACGACGTCATCAATGTGTCCGGCCATCGGTTGGGCACGGCAGAGATCGAAAGCGCGCTGGTGCTGCACGAGGCGGTGGCGGAAGCCGCCGTTGTAGGTTATCCGCACGACCTTAAAGGCCAGGGCATCTACGCCTACGTCACCCTGATGCAAGGCCGAGAACCCAGCGACGCCTTGCGCCAGGATTTAGTGGCCATGGTGCGCAAGGAAATCGGTGCCATCGCCACGCCCGACGTCATCCAGTGGGCGCCCGGGCTGCCGAAGACCCGCTCCGGTAAAATCATGCGCCGTATCCTGCGCAAGATCGCCGAGAACGATATTGCCGCGCTGGGTGATACCAGCACCCTGGCTGACCCGGCGGTGGTGGAGGATTTGGTTGCCCATCGTGGTGGCGGCTGACTGGTCTGCGAGCCAGCTATTCTGGTACCAGCCATTCGACGCGCGAGCTGCCGCTGCCGGGCGCCAGAATTTTCGTCAGAACTGGCAGCGTTTCCTGTAGTTGCTCGACAAAGCCCCACGGCGGGTTGATCACCAGCAGGCCACAGCCGTGCAGGATGCCGCCCTGTACCAGCGCGCTGAGGCGCAGCTCCGCCAGCAGCAGGCGGCGCAGGCCACTGTCCTGCAGGCTGCGTTTGAGACCTGCCAGCGGGCCTTCGTCCTTGAGTGGGTACCACAGGGCGTAGCAGCCGGTGGCGAAGCGTCGGTGGGCGGCCAGCAGTTCGCGCGGCAGGCGCGTGAGCTCTGTGGCGTCCTCGTAGGGCGGGTCGATGAGTGCCAGGCCGCGGCG
This sequence comes from Immundisolibacter sp., assembly GCF_041601295.1. Classification (NCBI taxonomy): domain Bacteria; kingdom Pseudomonadati; phylum Pseudomonadota; class Gammaproteobacteria; order Immundisolibacterales; family Immundisolibacteraceae; genus Immundisolibacter; species Immundisolibacter sp. The sequence continues at coordinate 40,713 of NZ_JBFIII010000005.1, read as the reverse complement.
CTCGACCGGCGGCAGGAAGGCTTTCAGTCCCTGGTAGCCGTCGCTGTTATGGACGGTCATCACGGTGGATGGATGTGCAGCCAGGGCGGCATATTCGATCGGATTGAGTTCGCAGGCGATCACCCGGTCCTGTGGCCTCGCCACGGCGGCAGCGATCAGCGGTGAGCCAGGGTAATGGTGCGGCGCGTTGCCGCCGACCAGTGTCCGCAGTACCGCCAGGTAGTCGGCGAGCGCGGCCGGAAACGGTCCCGGCGCTTGCCATAACCGACCGATGCCCTGGCGGTATTCGCCGGTTTTCTGTGCCGGCACGCTGGACAGGTCGTACATGCCGGCGCCGGCGTGGGTGTCCAGGTAGGCCCAGGGGCTGTCCTTGCGGGACAGGCCGCGCAGCAGGGCGACCAGACACAGGTGTTTGAATACGTCGGCGAAGTTGCCGGCGTGGAAGGCGTGGCGATAGTTCATTTGTCGACCGTCCCGCTGGCGGCCATCGGGAAACGCAGCGGGTCGGGTGACCCGCTGCTTGAGGCGGACGCTATGGGGTGGCGCCTGTAGTCTCGACCTTGCCGATATCCAGCAACTCGATCTCGAACACCAGGGTCTGGTTGGGGCCGATCGCGCCGCCGGCACCTTTGGCGCCGTAGGCAAGTTCAGGCGGCAGCACGATTTTCCACTTCGAGCCCTCGGGCATCAGGACCAGGGCCTCCTGCCAGCCGGGCAGGATCTGGTTGACCGGGAAGCTGACCGGTTCGCCGCGTTTGTAGGAACTGTCGAATTCGGTACCATCCGTGAGCGTGCCGCGATAGTTGACCTTCACCGCGTCTGTGGCCGTGGGCTTGGCGCCGGTACCCGCGGTCAACACCTGGTACATCAGGCCGGAGGCGGTTTTCTTGACCCCTGGGGTTTTGGCGTAGCTGGCGCGAAATGCGTTGCCGTCCCGGGTATTCTTGTCCGAAGCGGCCTTGGCCTTGGCTTCCAGCTCGCCCCGAAGCTTGTTGAGTGCTGTCTGCAGGACTTCCGGATCGGCCGCCGGTTTGTTGCCGGCCAGCGCGTCCTTGATGCCATCGGCGACGGCGGTTGGGTCCAGAGCCAAACCGTCCCGTTTGGCATTGGCGCCGAACTGGTAGCCGATGGCATACGCAGCCTTTTTGGCGTCAGTGGTCAAATCAGCCGCCAGAGTGGCGGTAGAGAAAATGGCGGCAATGGCCATCGGTAGGGCGATGCGGAACATGACGTCCTCGGCGTAAAAGTAGGGAAAACGGCGGGCGACTCAAAAAGCGCGCGCCATGATCCCACATCGAGCCTTGCTTGGGGTGGCCGTCACAGGCTATAAGCCCAATGAATCTTCGAAAACACTTTCAGAGGAGGGACCCTCATGCCAGCGTTCACGCCCGCGCAGCTCGCCGCCTTGATCGATGCCGACCATGGTCTGCTCAGCCCGCGCATCTTCCAGGACCAGGCCATTTACCAGCAGGAGCTGGAGCGCGTGTTCACGCGCTGCTGGCTGTTCCTGGCGCACGAGAGTCAGCTGAAGCAACCCGGCGACTTCTTCGCCACCTACATGGCCGAAGATCCGGTTCTGGTGGTGCGCCAAAAGGATGGCTCGATCAAAGCCTTTCTGAACCAGTGCCGCCACCGCGGCATGCGCCTGTGCCGGGCCGACAGTGGCAACGCCAAGGCCTTTACCTGCTCCTACCACGGCTGGTCCTACGACATGGGCGGCAACCTGGCCGAGGTGCCATTCGAGAAGGAAGCCTACGGCCAGGTTGACAAGGCACGCTGGAGTCCGCGTCGGGTACCGCGGGTCGAGGTCTACAAGGGCCTGGTGTTTGGCTGCTGGGATGCCGACGTGCCGTCGGTGACCGAGTATCTGGGCGACATGGCCTGGTATGTGGACATGTTCCTGGACCGCTTGCCGGGGGGAACGGAGGCGGTGGGCGGCGTACACAAGTGGGTGATTCGCTGCAACTGGAAGTTCGCCGCCGAGCAATTCTGTTCGGATATGTACCACGCGCCGTTCAGCCATTCCTCGCCGGTGCTGGCCAGCCTGCCGCCGGACATTGATCTGAGCCAGGCCGGTTGGCCGATGCAGGGCAAGCAGTTCAGTTCTCCGCTCGGTCATGGCACCGGGTTTTTCATGGACACGCCAGAGTTCATGTTCCCGCTGCTCGGCGAGACGGCGGCCGGTTACTACCTGCAAAGCAGCGCGGCGGCGGCAGAGCGCCTGGGCGACATGCGTGCGCAGCGCATAAACGGCGCCCATATGACGGTGTTCCCGACGTTGTCGTTCTTGCCTGGCATCAACACGCTGCGCGTGTGGCACCCACGCGGACCGAATGAAATCGAAGTCTGGGCCTGGACGCTGGTCGACAAGGCCGCGCCGGCCGAGGTCAAGGAGGCCTATCGCAAGGCGGTGCTGCGCACCTTCTCGCCGGGCGGCATCCTGGAACAGGACGACGGCGAGAACTGGACCGAAATCCAGAAAGTCCTGCGCGGCCACATGGCGCGCCAACAGCCGTTCAACGCGCAGATGGGTCTTGGCATGGACCGTAGTGACGATCCGGACCTGCCTGGCCGTATTGGCTACGTTTACGGGGAACTGGCGGCGCGCGGCATGTACCGGCGCTGGGCGCAGGTGATGGGCGCGCAAAGCTGGGCGGAACTGGCCCCGCGTGGTTTGGGCGAGGTGGCGAGCAATGGTTGACACCTTCCTGCCGGCGCGCGTGGCGCCGGAACTGCAGCAGGAAATCGAGCAGTTTCTATATGCCGAAGCAGCGCTCCTGGACGCGCGTGAGTTCGACACCTGGCTGACCCTGCTGGCCGATGACCTGCACTATTTCATGCCGACCCGGCGCACCACGTTGCGTCGCGAGCGCGACCTCGAATACTCGGCTGCCGACGAGGTGGCCCTGTTCGACGAGGACAAGCCCAGCATGGTGGTGCGCATCCGGCGCCTGAATACGGGTCTGGCCTGGGCGGAGGAGCCGCCGTCGCGCACCCGCCACCTGGTCACCAACGTGCGCATTGCCGACGCGGACAACGGCGAGTACACCGTAAACAGCTACTTTGCCCTGCACCGCAGCCGCCTGGAGCGGGACGTGGACCTGTTCTACGGCGAGCGCATCGACCGCCTGCGGCGGGTGGACACCGCGTACGGTTTCCAGATTGCCCGGCGCACCATTCACCTGGACCAGGCCACCGTATTGGCGCCGAATCTGTCGATGTTTTTCTGAGGCCGAAAGTCACGTTGTTGACAATCATTCGCATTTCGAATCGAATGACAGCAACGGGATATACGCGGGGATGGCGTTCAGATGTATGTGTGTCTGTGTCATGGTGTGACGGATCGGGCCATCCGGCAGGCGGCGCAGGCCGGCGCGTGCAGCCTCGCCGAACTGGCGCAGACCCTGCGCGTGGCTACCTGCTGTGGCAAATGTGCGGATATCGCCAAGACCCTTCTCGAAGCGGCCGATCGCACCGCGCCGGCAGCTCCGGTTCGCCTGGCCAGCATCGGCTGACCCGTTCTTGATACGCGTCGTCGGTGCCAGCTGATCGGTACCGCTGGCCCCCTATAATGGACACGCCCCCACGCAGTCCGGAGATCAGCTCATGCAAGGCGATGCCAAAGTCATCCAATACCTGAACCGCGTGCTCAAGAACGAGCTGACGGCCATTAACCAGTATTTTCTGCACGCCCGCATGGCGGAGAACTGGGGACTCGTCAAGCTGAACAAAAAGGAGTACGAGGAATCGATTGACGAGATGAAGCATGCCGACCGTCTGATAAAGCGGGTACTGTTCCTGGAAGGACTGCCCAACCTGCAGGATCTGGGCAAGCTGTATATCGGCGAGGACGTGCGGGAACTGCTGGAGTGCGACCTGCGTCTGGAGCACGAGGCGATCCCGCTGTTACGCGAGGCGATTGCCCACTGCGAGGGCTGTGCCGATTACGTCAGCCGCGAGCTTCTGGAAGACATTCTGGAAAGCGAAGAGGAGCATGTGGACTGGCTGGAGACGCATCTGGAATTGTTCGACAAGCTCGGCGCCCAAAACTTCCTACAGTTCATGATGAACGAGTAACCTCATATGGCCGGTCCCAGTGCCCTGTTCGAGCCCACCCGTATTGGGAGTCTGACGTTGCCCAATCGGGTGGTCATGGCACCGATGACGCGTTCCTTTTGTGGGTCGGGAGGGGTGCCGAGCCCTGAAGTGGTCCGTTATTACGCCGCGCGTGCGGCGGCGGGTACCGGCCTTATTTTTACCGAGGCGACGGTCGTGGACATGGGTCCGGCGCGCGGTTACCTGGGCGTGCCAGGCCTGTGCGATGACGCGCAGGAAGCCGCCTGGAAGATGGTTGTAGAGGCGGTTCACGCCGTTGGTGGCAGGATCATGGTGCAGCTGTGGCACTGCGGGCGGCTGTCCCATCCACGTGCCACTGCCGGCGCGCAGCCGGTTGCGCCAAGCGCGGTCGCTGCCAGTGGACCGTACCTCGACGTTGCCGACCCCAGTACCTTCGACGGCCACTTGAGCTATGTCGAACCCAAGGCGATGACGCAAGCCGACATCGATGCTGTGGTTGGCGCCTTTGCCGCGGCGGCCGGACGCGCCCGGCGGATCGGTTTTGACGGGGTGCTGTTCCACGGCGCAAGCGGCTACCTGATCCAGCAGTTCTTCAATGCCGACAGCAACCGCCGTGACGATGCCTACAACGGCGATACCGCGGCACGGGCGCGCTTTGCGTGCGAGATCGTGAGCGCGGCGCGCGCCGGTACCGGCGCCGACTATCCCTTGCTGATGGGGCTGTCCCAGTTTTCTGTCAGCGATTACGGTTGGGTGACCTGGTCCGCTCCGGCCGACCTGGCGGTAACCGTGAACTGCCTCAAGGCGGCCGGCGTAGACGGTTTTCACGTTGCTGCACATCGGATCAACAATCCCGGGTTCGCCGCCGAAGCGGACCCCGCAGGCCACGGCCTTGCCTGGCACGTTCGCCAGGCTTCCGGGCTCCCGGTCAGCGCGGCAGGTGGTGTGACCTATAGCGCCACCATAGGCGAGTCGTTGATGGGCGCCGACTGCCATATAGCTGACCCGGCCGAGGCGGCACAGATGCTGGCCAACGGTGATGCTGACCTGATCGCCGTCGGTCGAGCCATGCTGGCGAATCCGGACTGGACCACCAAGGTGCGTACCGGCCGTTGGAACGAACTGCTGCCGTTTCGGCGCGAGACCCTGGCGACGCTGGTCTGACACTGGGCGCGCACGCGGATGCGGCGGCAGCCAGAGGCGGAATTGATGGACGATGCCGAGCAGACTGCGGCATACGCTCAAGCCGATTTTTCCACTCCACATCAGTTTATCGTCGACCAGATCAGTCGCCTGCTTCCCGGGCTGCCGACCTTCGCGCGGGTGCTGGACCTTGGCTGTGGGCCGGCTGACGTTACAGTTCGTCTTGCGGTCGCTTATCCGGGTTGGCAAATAGATGGCGTGGATGGCGCGCCCGCCATGTTGGACCAGGGCCGGGAGCGGGTGGTCGAGGCTGGCCTGGCGGCGCGGATTCGTCTGTATTTGACACGCCTGCCGGGCGACCGGTTGCCTGGCCTCGGCTATGACGTGGTGGTCAGCAACAGTCTGTTGCACCACCTGCACGAACCCCAGGTGTTGTGGCGGACGGTTCGTGTCGCGGCGGCGACCGGTGCGGCCGTGTATGTCACGGACCTGCGTCGGCCCAGGGATGAGGCGAGTCTCCAGCGGCTGGTGGAGGCTCACAGCAGCCCGAGCCCGGTCGTGCTGCGGCGCGATTTCGAGGCTTCCCTGCGCGCGGCGTTCACCGTTGGGGAGGTACGCCATCAACTGTCGGCCGGCGGCCTTGGCGGATTGACGGTGGAGGAATTGACCGATCGCCATTTGGCAGTGTTCGGTTGCGTGACTTGAGAATGCACCCAGTTCCAAGCGAAACATCGCAAATGCGATTCCTTTGATCCCCGTCCAGGTCCTCGCCACCGCCCCCCAGCCTATAATTACCGACCCTAACGCCAGCCCGCATACAGCTGTGGCGCGGTTCAGCACAGCCCAAGGAGCCCGTCCGATGAACACCACCGAACTCGAAGCCACTGTTCGTGCCATGACCGCCCGCGGCAAGGGCCTGCTGGCCGCAGACGAAAGCAGTGGCACGATCAAGAAGCGCTTCGACAGCATCGGCGTGGAGTCCACCGAGACCGCCCGGCGCGACTACCGGCAGATGCTGTTCACCACACCGGGCCTGGACGAGGCGATCTCCGGGGTGATCCTGTACGACGAAACGCTGCGCCAGAGTGCCGACGATGGACGCAGCCTGGCGAGCATCCTGCAGAGCAAGGGAATCGTGCCCGGTATCAAGGTCGACAAGGGCACCATCGTCATGGCTCCCGGCAGTGGCGAGAAGATTACCGAGGGCTTCGATGGCCTGGCCAAGCGTTACGAGGAGTATCACCAGCTCGGTGCCCGCTTTGCCAAGTGGCGTGCCGTTTACTGCATCACCGACGAGCTTCCCTCGCCGCGCAACATTCGCCTCAACGCCTTGGGATTGGCGCGCTACGCCGCCATAACCCAGCAATCCGGCCTGGTGCCGATTGTCGAGCCGGAGGTGCTGATGGACGGTACTCACAGCATAGAGCGCTGCGAACAGGTCACCACGGTTGTGCTGCAAGGCGTGTTCGAGGCGTTGGCAGCCGAGGGTGTGGCGCTTGAACTGATGGTGCTCAAGCCCAATATGGTGATTTCCGGCAAGGAATGTGTCGTACAAGCCAATGCCCGGCAGATCGCCGAGGCCACGGTGCGCTGTTTCCGTCGCACCGTGCCGGCGGCGGTGCCGGGCATCATGTTCCTGTCGGGCGGCCAGAACGAGGTCCAGGCCACCGAAAACCTGAATGCGATCAACGCGCTGTCCGCCCGTCATCCGTGGATATTCAGTTTTTCCTACGGCCGCGCGCTGCAAGCACCCGCGCTGAAGGCGTGGCAGGGGAAAAAGGACAATGTGACCGCGGCCCAGAATGCTGTGCAAAAGCGGGCGCTGCTCAACGGCGCGGCCTGCCGCGGCGAATACCAGTCGCAGATGGAACAGGCTGCCTGAGGCTGATACAGGGCCGGCCCGCCGGCTTTGCAGCGGATTGCCGCAGATGACAAGCGCTTGCCGCACTGGCGTTTTGTTGGTGAACCTTGGCAGCCCGGAGGCACCTACAGCGCGGGCCGTGCGGAGCTATCTGAAGCAGTTTCTGAGTGATCGGCGGGTGGTGGATCTGCCGCCGGGACTATGGCTGCCGATCCTGTACGGCGTTGTTCTGACCACCCGGCCGCGTCGCTCGGCGCGGCTTTATAGCAGGGTCTGGACGGAGCAGGGCGCGCCGCTGCTGGTCAATACCCGGCACCAGGCAGCGGGCCTGGCGACACGATTGGCGCCACTGGGTGTGCGTGTGGGGTTTGCCATGACCTATGGCACGCCGTCGCTTGCCGATGGCCTGGCAGCGCTTGTGGAGTGTGAACGTATCCTGCTGTTACCGCTGTTTCCCCAGTACTCGGCAAGCACCCAGGGTGCGGCGTTTGACGCCGTGGCCACGGCGCTGAAGCGCGTCCGGCGGCTGCCGGCACTGCGTGTGGTGGCCGATTTTCATGACCAGGCGGGCTATATCACGGCGCTCGCGGCTGGCGTCCGGGCCTACTGGGCCGCCAAAGGCCGAGGCGAGCGATTGTTGATGTCGTTTCACGGCCTGCCGCAACGTAACGTCGATGCGGGTGACCCCTATGCTGACCAGTGCCAGCGCACGGCGGCTCTGCTCGCGGAGGCGCTCGATCTGGGTGCCGGTGACTGGCAACTGGCCTATCAGTCCCGCTTTGGTCGGGCGCGCTGGCTGCTACCCGCGACCGATGCCACGCTGAGGGCTTGGGGCGAGCAGGGTCTGCGCCGGGTGGACGTGGTTTGCCCGGGTTTTGTCAGCGACTGCCTGGAAACGCTGGAAGAGATCGCGATCGGTGGCCGGCGGATCTTTCTTGGCGCAGGCGGCGGCCAGTTCCATTACATTGATTGCCTGAATGACGGCCCGGTCTGGCTGGACGCGTTGGCCGAGCTGGCTCGCGCTGAAATGGCCGGTTGGCTGGACTCCTGATTCAAACAAGAGACATTTCATGCCGGCCAATGTTGACTCAGCCGAGACCGCCAAGTTCGATGCTCACGCGGATCAATGGTGGGACCAGGACGGGCCGTTGCACACGCTGCACGAGATCAATCCCGTACGCCTGGCCTGGATAGCGCGCCATGCGCGTGTTGCAGGCGCGCGAATGGCTGACGTGGGCTGTGGGGGTGGGGTTCTGACGGAGGGCTTGGCGCGCGCGGGTGCCGTGGTGACTGGTGTTGATCTTGCGGCCGATGCGCTGGCGACGGCGCATGAGCATGCTCTGGCACAGGGGCTTGCGATCGATTACCGGCAGCTATCTGCCGAGGCATTGGCGGCAACTGCACCGGCCACGTTCGATGCGGTCGCCTGCCTTGAGCTGCTTGAGCACGTGCCGGAGCCGGCAAGCGTCGTGCAGGCCTGCTCGGACCTGCTGCGACCGGGGGGAGTGGCTTTTTTCTCGACCTTGAGCCGTAGCCCGCAGGCCTACCTGCAGGCGGTGCTCGCCGCCGAGTATGTGCTGCGCCTGCTGCCGCGCGGCACGCATCAGTACGCGCGTTTCCTGAGGCCGGCGGAACTGGCGACCCTGTGCCGTGGCGCTGGGTTGAGCGTGATTGATATCCAGGGACTCGGCTACAACCCGCTGACACGGCGCGCCGGTTTACGCGCCCAGGTGGATGTCAATTACCTGTTAGCAGCGCGCAAGGCGCGGTGACGGGGCTCATGACGTCCGCGGGATGACCGGGAACAACTCAAAGAAATTGCGCCCCACCAGGGCATCAAGCTCGTCCTGCTCCATGTCGCGAAGGTCCGCCACGTAATCAGCAACCTGGCGAACATAGGCGGGCTGGTTCTGTTTGCCTCGATACGGCACCGGGGCCAGGTAAGGCGCGTCGGTCTCCACCAGCAGGCGCTCGGCGGGTACCAGGCGCGCTGCTTCGCGGATGTCGTCGGCGCTCTTGAAAGTGACGATGCCCGAAAACGAAATGTAGAAACCAAGCTCCAGCGCGCGCTGGGCGGTCATCCAATCGCCGGTAAAACAATGCATTACACCGGCAACCTCGTGGGCTTTCTCCTCGGTGAGGATGCGTAGCATGTCTTCGGTGGCGTCCCGCATATGAACGATGAGCGGCTTGCCCACTTCGCGTGCGGCGCGGATGTGGGTGCGAAGGCGCTCCTGTTGAAGCGGCACATAATCCGGCCCGTAGTGGTAGTCCAACCCGGTTTCGCCCAGAGCGACGATCAACGGATCGCTGGCCAGTCCCGCGAGTTGGGCAACCGTCGGTTCGTCGCCATCCAGGTGATTGGGGTGAACGCCCACCGAGGCCGACACCTGCGGATAGCGAGCCGCTATGTCCCGCACCACCGGGGCATTTTCGAGAGACACACAGACGCTCAGGAAGTGCCCGACGCCAACCAGGGCGGCGTCTTCCAGCAGGGCGTCCGTCTGGGACAGTGTTGGGTCGACCTGATCCAGGTGGCAGTGTGAGTCGACCAGCATGATGGTTAGAGCGTGTGGGTGTGGCGTTCGCTTTGCAGCGTGCCAACCAGGTAAGTTTCGATCTTGTTGCGCGCGACACGGCTGCTGTCATCATCGACAAACTGAACGCCAAAGCCCGCTACCTTGCCGTTTTGAGAACCCTTTGGCGTGATCCATACGACCTTCCCGGCCACGGGAAGTTTCTCCGTCTCGTCCATCAGCGTCAGTAGCAGGATCAGCTCATCGCCCAGCCTGACGGCGCGCGCCGTGGGCACAAACAGGCCGCCACCCTTCACGAACGACATGTACGACGCGTACAGGGCGTTCTTGTCCCGGATGGTGATGGCCAGCACGCCGGTATGCGCGTCTTTTTCGGTCTGTTCGTTCATGGCAGTTTCCGCGGCGTGCTTCCTGGAGCAGGGTCAGTTTACCCAAAGTGGGTAAAGCAGCCGCTCCAGCGCCAAGTCCCGGCTGAGCGGATGCTCGCGTAAGCGCAGAAAGTCCTCAAGTTCGCTTGCAAAGGCCTGTAGGCGCTGTGGTGGCGGCGCGCGAAATGTATTGCCAAGTTTCGCATCAGGCGCGCCGGTCGCATTTCGTAGAGCCCGACGCAACCATCCATACAGTGCGGTATCGAGCGTCTGTTGCGGCAGCTTTAGCCAGTCGCGGGCAAGCCGCATTGGGTCGGCTGTTCCGGCCAGCAGGCCGGCGAGTCCCACGCATACCACATTCCATACAGTCTCCAGATCCTGTGCCAGCAGCTTGGCCGCCTGCAGGGGCGCACCGCCGCCGAGTTCGAGCGCTAAATCCGCGGCCGGCCCGTCGCTGTTCAGCCAGGCGCGCGCCTGGCTCGTCGGTGGCGCCGAAAAGCGCAGCATCTGACACCGGCTGCGCAAGGTGGCGGGCAAAAAAGCTGGCCGCTGCGATAACAGCAGAAACACGGTGTTATCGGGCGGTTCTTCCAGCAGCTTGAGCAGGGCATTGGCAGCCGCGAGGTTCAGGGCATCCGCCGGTAGCAGAACGGCGAGTTTGTAGTGGCCGTAATGAGCCGTCGTCACCAGGCGCGTTGACAGTTCGCGCACTTGGTCGACACTGATGACAGTTGCCGGCTTCTTGCGCGAAGACTCCATCTGGCAGCGCTGTCCTGGATAGGTACTAAAAGCCGCGCGCTCCAGGGGGTCTGGACTGAGCACGGCGCAGTCCGGATGCGTGCCGGCGGTGTTCTGCAAACACGCGCGGCAGGCACCGCACGGCTGGTCGCCATTGGGTGAACTACATAGCAGCCAGGCTGCAAGTGTGGCGAGAAACTGTGCTTTTCCGACGCCGGCCGGGCCCGTTGCCAGCAGGGCATGGTGTAGCCGCCCGGCCGCGCGAGCACTTGTCACGGTTTCCCATTGCGCCGTGTGCCAGGGCAGCAGCTGATTCAAAGCAGGCGGCCAACCGCGCGCTCGATGGCTGCGGACACCTCGAACGGGCTAAGCGCCGCGTCGATAAGACAGTAGCGCTGCGGCCGTTGGCGCGCGCGACTCAGGTAGGCCTCGCGCACCCGTTGGTGAAAGCCGGATGTTTCCTGCTCGAAGCGGTCGGCGGCTCCTCGTCGTTTGGCGCGCGCGAGGCCGCTTTCCACCGGCAGGTCGAGCAGCAAGGTCAGGTCGGGGTGCGCCTGCGAGGGTAGCAGGGCTTCAAGGGCCGCCACCGGTGCGTTACCCAGGCCTCGCCCGGCGCCCTGGTAAGCATAGCTCGCGTCGACATAGCGATCGCACAACACCCATTGACCAGCGTCCAGAGCGGGCAAGATCACTTGCTGTACGTGCTCACTGCGCGCCGCGAACATCAACAGCAGTTCCGTCAAGGGCGTCATCGGCCCATGTTCGGGAGCCAGCAGGAGGGCGCGGAGTTTCTCGCCCAGCGCGGTGCCGCCTGGCTCGCGCGTGGCCAGCACGGTCTTGCCCCGCTGTTGCAGGAATGCTTGCAGGTCCGCAAGGCGGCTGGTCTTGCCGGCGCCTTCCATGCCCTCTAGGGTGATGAAGCGGCCCCGGTTCACGACGCGCATCCGGCTGGTCGTCGGCGTTGGTAACAGTCCACCGCCCGGTTGTGCTCTGCCAGCGTGCGCGAAAACTGGTGACTCCCATCACCGCGGGCCACGAAGTAAAGATAGTCCACAGCGGCAGGGTGAGTTACCGCATGCAGCGCCGACCGGCCCGGCAGGGCGATCGGCGTCGGCGGCAGGCCCGTTGACGTATAGGTGTTGTGCGGCGTGGGCGTGTGCAGGTCGCGGCGGGTGAGATTGCCGTCGAACGCTTCGCCCAGGCCATAGATTACGGTGGAGTCGATCTGTAGAGGCATTCCCAGACGTAGCCGATTGAGCAACACGGCCGCGACCAGGGGCCGTTCGTCCGCGCGGGCGGTTTCCTTTTCCACCAGGGACGCCAGGATCAAGGCTTCCCGCGCCGAGCTGGGTGCGCCGGGGCCGCGCGTCTGCCATTGCGCGGCCAGTTGTTTCCGCATGGCGGCGTGGCTGCGGCGTAACACGTCAAGGTCGCTGTCGCTGCGGGTAACGAAATAGGTATCGGGAAAGAACCAGCCCTCTGCCGGCAGGTGTTCGGCGCCTAACGCTCGCATGATGTCCGCGTCACTGGACCCACGCAAGCTTGCCTTGAGAACCGGAGATGCCCACAACGCCGCCATGGCCTGCCGGAACGTACCCCCTTCGGGAAGGCGCACCAGGTACTGGCGCTGGCGGCCGCTGGCAAAATCGGCAAGCAGGCGGGTCGGGGTAATGCCGGGGTCAAGCGCGTATTCGCCAGCGACGATGCGATCGCCACGGCCGGTGAGGCGTGCCCAGACATGTACTGCCCGGGGCTGGGGCAGGTAGCCGGCGGCCGACAAGCGGCGCAGGACTACCGCTAGTGTGTCACCCCGCACCACTTCAATGCTGGCGGGTGTTGCCAGGGTCAGCGGTTTTCCCGCCTGCTGACCCAGCCACGCAAACAAACCGGTGGTGATGCACAACGCCAGCCCAATCAGTTGCCATGGTCGAAAAAGTGAAGCGGCGCCGGCTGTGTTCTTTGGCGAGGTCATCGGTGCCCGCGTTCAGGCTGCCAAACGTCGGGACGGGATTCAGCGCGGACGACTGAACACCAGCGTGCCATTAGTACCGCCAAAACCGAAGGAGTTGCTCAGAGCGTGGTCAATGCGCATGGGTCGAGCGGTATGGGGTACGTAATCGAGGTCACAGCCCTCGCCCGGATGGTCGAGGTTGATGGTCGGTGGCGCAACCTGGTCACGGAGCGCGAGTACGCTGAAGACCGCCTCAATCCCCCCCGCAGCTCCCAGCAGATGACCGGTCATCGACTTGGTGGAACTGACCGCCAGGGCATGAGCGTGATCGCCAAACGTACGTTTGATGGCAACTGTCTCGGCAACGTCGCCGGCCACCGTGGAAGTGCCGTGAGCATTGATGTACTGGATGTCCTCCCCGGCCAGGCTGGCGTTACGCAGCGCCGCACGCATACAACGAAACGCACCATCACCGCTGGCATCCGGCTGGGTCATGTGGTGGGCGTCGCCGCTCATGCCGTAGCCGATCAGCTCGGCATAGATGCGTGCGTCACGCCGACGCGCGTGTTCCAGTTCTTCCAGCACCAGGATGCCGGCGCCATCGCTGAGCACGAAGCCGTCACGGTCCCGGTCCCAGGGCCGACTGGCACGCTGTGGATCGTCGTTGCGGGTTGACAGGGCCCGGGCAGCGGAAAAACCGCCGACCCCCATCGGCGAGGTGGCCATCTCGGCGCCGCCCGCGAGCATGACATCCGCATCCCCATACTCGATTAGCCGGGCCGAATCGCCGATGCTATGAGTTGCCGACGCGCAGGCCGTGACCACGGACAGGTTTGGGCCCTTGAGTCCGAACCTGATGGAAACGTTACCGGCGACCATATTGATGATGTTGGCCGGCACGAAGAACGGCGAAATGCGTCTTGGACCGCCGTTCAGATATTCAAGGTGCCCGGCTTCGATACCGGCCAGCCCGCCAATGCCCGAGCCCATGGCGACACCCATGCGCTCGGCATTCTCGGGCGTGACCTCGATGCCGGCATCAGCCAGAGCCTCGTCGGCTGCCGCTATCCCGTAATGAATAAACGGATCCATCTTGCGGGCTTCCTTGGGGACAAGGTAGCGCTCGATATCAAAGCCCTGGACCGCCCCGCAAAACCGCACGCTGAAGGCGCTGGCATCGAAGTGAGTGATGGGCCCGATACCGCTTTTTCCGGCCAGAATGCCGGACCAGGAGCTTTTTACGTCCAGCCCGAGCGGACTGACCATGCCTAGCCCGGTAATTACGACCCGTCGTTTACCCAAAGCCGCGTCGCCCTCGCATCTGGACTCTGCCCGCAGTTACTTGCGGGAGGCCAGTTCTTTCTCTACATAGTCGATTGCTTCCTGCACGGTGGTGATCTTCTCGGCCGCTTCGTCAGCAATTTCGCACTCGAATTCTTCCTCGAGCGCCATTACCAATTCCACGGTATCGAGGGAATCCGCACCCAGGTCATCGACGAAGGAGGAGTCGTTGCTGACCTCGTCTTCCTTGACGCCCAATTGCTCGACCACGATTTTCTTGACGCGCTCTTCAATACTGCTCATCGCCAGTTATCCTCCCAAACAAAACCACTAAAAAATTTGGCTGAGGGATTGCCTCAGGCCAGATACATACCACCATTGATGTGCAGGGTCTGGCCGGTGATGTAGCCGGCCTGGGTCGAGGCCAAGTACGTCACCAGTGCGGCCACTTCCTGCGCATCGCCAAAGCGGCCCAGCGGAATCGAGTCCATCAAATTTGTACGCTGATCTGCCGATAGGGCGGCGGTCATGTCCGTGTCTATGAAACCGGGCGCCACCGTATTGACGGTGATGCTGCGGCTGGCCAATTCGCGCGCCAGAGCACGCGTGAAGCCGGCCAAGCCAGCCTTGGCGGCAGCGTAGTTTACCTGTCCCGCGTTACCGATGGCACCGACCACGGACCCAATGTTGATAATGCGTCCGCGGCGGGCCTTGGTCATGCCGCGGGTGCAGGCCCGCGCCAGGCGGAAAACCGCCCCCAGATTGGTATCGAGCACCTGGTCCCAGTCGTCGTCCTTGAGCAGCAACAGCAGGTTGTCCCGGGTGATGCCGGCGTTGTTGACCAGGATGGAGACGGCCCCGTGGCGCGATTTGATGGTTTCGACCAATGCGAGCGTGGCAGTTCGGTCGGCGAGGTTAAGTGCCATGCCTTCGCCTTTCAGGACGGCGGCGGCCAGCTCCTCGCCGATACGGTTTGCGCCGGCTTCGGTGGTTGCGGTGCCGATGACCGTCGCGCCGGCCCGCGCCAGCGCGTGGGCGATGGCCTTGCCGATGCCACGGCTGGCACCGGTCACGAGCGCGACTTCCCCGTCGAGTCTGATTTCCATTGCGACTCCTTACTCTGCTCAGCTCAGCTCAGCTCAGCCAGCGCCTGGCGCAAACTGGGGGGATCCTGCACCGAAAGGCTGTCGAGCTCGCTGTGAATTCGCTTGGTCAGGCCGGCCAGTACTTTTCCGGGACCGCATTCGACCATGTGAGTAACGCCGCGCGCGGCCATGGCTTGCACAGTTTCGACCCAACGAACTGGCGAGTAGATCTGGCGTACCAGAGCGTCTCGGATAGCATCCGGCTCGGTGGCGGCCTCGACGTCGACATTATTGATGACCTGTATCCCGGGTTCACTCAGGCTGGTCGCGACGATAGCGGGCGCAAGACGTTCAGCGGCCGGGCGCATCAATGCACAGTGAAACGGCGCACTGACTGGTAGGGCGATTACCCGTTTGGCACCGGACGCCTGGGCCGCGGCGCTGGCTCGCGCCACGGCGTCGGCATGCCCGGCGATGACGCTCTGCAGCGGTGCGTTGTAATTGGCAACGGCTACTGTTTGCTGACTGCCGGCGGCGTCGGCACAAATTCGCTCAACGGCCGCACGTTCCAAGCCGAGTACGGCGGCCATGGCACCGACACCAACCGGCACTGCCTGTTGCATGTACTCGCCACGCTGACGAACCAGTTGCACGGCCTGCGCAAATGGCAGCGCGCCGGCGCACACCAGTGCACTGTATTCGCCGAGGCTATGGCCGGCCATGACCATCGGGGTCGGTCCACCGGCTGCCTGCCACACCCGCCAAACGGCCACCCCGGCGCTTAGCATCGCCGGCTGGGTAATGGTGGTCAGCTGCAGTTCACTGTCCGGCCCGTTCTGGATCACTTGCCACAGGTCGTAGCCGAGGACTGCGCTCGCTTCGGCAAAGGTTTGTTCGACTTCGGAAAACTCCAGCGCCAGTTGGGCCAACATACCGACCGACTGCGAGCCTTGTCCGGGAAACACCAGTGCCAACATCGGGTCTCGGTCCTGCGGGGCTGGGGTCAGAAGCGCAACAGGGCTGAGCCCCAGGCGAAGCCGCCACCGAAGGCTTCCAGCAGCAAAGTTTGTCCGGCCTTGATACGGCCGTCGCGCACAGCGACGTCCAGAGCCAGCGGCACCGAGGCCGCCGAGGTGTTGCCATGCTCGGCGATGGTCAGCACCACCTGTTCCATCGGCAGGCGCAGGCGCTTGGCGATGGCGGAAATGATACGCAGATTGGCCTGGTGCGGAATTAGCCAGTCAATCGCGCCTTTGTCCAGGCCGTTAGCGGCGAGCGCTTCTTCGACGGCGTCGCCGAGCTTTTCGACCGCCACCCGGAATACCTCTGAACCTGCCATCACCATGTAGGGCGGAGTGTCGGCAAGGTCGGCATAGTCATCCGAGACCCAACCTGGAACCCACAGCAGGTCCTTGTATTTACCATCCGCATGCAAGTGGGTGGACAGAATGCCTGGGGTTGGGTCACGTCGCAGCACCATGGCACCGGCGCCGTCGGCGAACAGAATGCAGGTACGCCGGTCCTGCCAGTCGATGATGCGGGACATGGTTTCCGCGCCGACCACCAGCGCCGTGTCTGCCGCGCCACTGCGCAGCAGGCTGTCGGCGACGCTGAGCGCATAGATGAAGCCAGCGCATGCGGCCTGCACGTCAAATGCCGGTCCGCCGTGTATGCCAAGCCGGCTCTGCAGCAGGCAGGCGGTGCTGGGGAACACCTTTTCGGGCGTACAGGTAGCCACCACTACCAAGCCGATGTCGGAAGCACTCAGCCCGGACATGGCAAGCGCCTCGCGGGCGGCCTGCTCGCCCAGATCAGTGGACGTTTCGCCGGGCGCCGCAATACGCCGTTCCCGAATCCCGGTACGCTCGAAAATCCAGCGGTCGCTGGTGTTGACCTTGGATTCAAGGTCGGCATTGGTCACGACTCGTTCCGGCAGCGCGCTGCCAGTACCGACAACACGTGAGTACATCATGCGCTGCAGGCCTGTAGCGATGAGGTGGCCAGGCGTTCGGCGATGCGCTGCGGTACCTGCGCCTGCGCCTGCGCAGCCGCTTCAGCGATGGCATGGGTAAAGCCGACTTCGTCGGTTCCACCGTGGCTCTTGATCACTGGCGCAGTCAGGCCAAGCAGGCTGGCGCCGTTATAGGCGCGCGGGTCGAGCTGCTTGCGTACGGCTCGCAAGGCAGGCCAGGAGGCCAGCGCGCACAGGCGTCGCAGCAGGGTCTTGCTGAACTCGTCCCGTAACACCTGGCTGACCATGCGGGCCAAGCCCTCGCTGGTCTTGAGAGCCACGTTTCCGACGAACCCGTCACACACCACGATATCAGTGGTGCCGGCGTAGATATCGTCTCCTTCAACGTAGCCGTGAAAGTTGAGGCCGCTGTCACGTATCAATTCGGCGGCCCGCTGCACGGTGTCGGTGCCCTTGGTCGCTTCGCTACCGATATTGAGCAAGCCAACACTCGGGTTTTCCCGTTTGCCCAGGGCCTCGACCAGCACCGCACTCATCACCGCGAACTCGCACAGCTGGGCGGCGCTGCACTCGGTGTTGGCGCCCAGGTCCAGCAGGTAGGTTTCGCCGCGCATGGTCGGCAAGGCGCGTACGATAGCGGGGCGTTCGATACCCGGCAGCATATGTAGTACGAAGCGGGCGGTCGCCATCAGTGCGCCCGTGTTGCCAGCGCTGACGCAGGCCTGGGCATGCCCGGCCGCGACCAGGTCGATGGCCAAACGCAGCGAGGAGTCTTTCTTGTTACGCAGCGCCTTGGCAGGGGACTCGTCCATTTCGATAACCTGGCTCGCGTGGTGTACGTCCAGCCCCTGGCCTTCGGCGTCAACCGGCATCAGTGCCCGTATGGCAGCCTGATCACCGACCAGGATCAGGCGTACATCCTGGCGCTGGCGCAGGAAGCTGAGCGCCGCCGGGACCACGACGCGCGGGCCGTGGTCGCCCCCCATCGCGTCCACGGCAACCACCAGGCTCAATGTTTACTCGCCCTTGCCGGTGTCGATGACCTTACGGCCCCGGTAGTAGCCAGTGGCGCTGACGTGATGGCGCAAGTGCACTTCGCCGGTGGTGGGTTCCACCGATAGCGTGGGTGCCTTAAGTGCGTCGTGCGAGCGGCGCATGCCGCGCTTGGAGCGACTTTTGTGATCCTGTTGAACGGCCATTGACGGGTCCTGTAAGTGGTCTTGCCCGACGAGCGGGAGGTCTTTTCGCGGGAGAAGTCCTGGTTCAGAACCAGGACAGTATGATGCTTAAACCTTGTGGGCCGGTGCCGGCGTGATACCAGGCCGGTTGCGCGACTTCACCAATAGGCAATCACCCTTTTTTCTTTAAGTTGCGGAGTACCGCAAACGGCTGTAGTTGCTCCTGGGACTCGGCCGGCACCGTTACAGCCTGGCAGGCGCCTGCGGCATGATGCGGATAGTCCGGCAGCACCAGCAATAACTCGTCCTCCACCAGGTCGGCAACCGCCAAATTCTCGCCAGACCGACACAATAAGGGTTCATAGCCAGCCTGCAGCCTTGCCGCAGCAGCATCGCTCGGTACGATCCCTAGCTGAATCGGTGCGTTCAGGTGCACCGGCAAGGGCTCTACGCATCGCTGACAGCGCACCATGACGTCACACGATGCGCTCCCGGTCAGCACTGGCCGGCCGGTATCAATCAGCGCGAACCGGAGCGCCACCTCCACCCAGCCCTGGTCTGTTGCCAGGTTGGCACACAATCGCCCAAGACTCGCCAGCGGCAGACGACCAGAAAGCTCGCGACCGGCCTTGGCCCAGTCGTACGGGTCTATGAATTCTGGTAACCGCCCCAGCATAAGGGCGCGCAGTTTAGTCGCGCCCCTGGGTGCTGTCAAAATCCCAACGCCGGTTTCTGAGTCAGCCCACGCAGCCTAGAATCTGAGCTTGCTCATTAACCACGTGATTAGCCGATGACCGAACTCCAGCCAGTGCTTATGCTTGCCTCCACGTCGAATCCGCGTCGCGAGCTGATTGCCCGGTTGGGGCTGCCGTTTGGTGTGCAGGCGCCGCAGGCCGACGAGACAGCGCAGCCCGGCGAGGCGCCGGCCCAGCTCGCGGTTCGCCTGGCTCAGGCCAAGGCGTGGTCCGTTGCCCAGGCGCTGCCGGCACATCTGATCGTCGGTTCGGATCAGGTGGCGGTGGTGGGTGAGCAGGTGCTCGGCAAACCCGGCAATCATGCGGCCGCGGCGGCGCAACTGGCGTTGGCGTCGGGGCGTGTCGTGCATTTTCTGACGGCGGTATGCCTGCTGAATAGCGCAACCGGGCAGGCGCGTACACGCCTGGTGCCGTTCGAGGTGCAGATGCGCGTATTGAGCGATCGTCAGATCGAGCGATACCTGGCTCGTGAGCAGCCGTTCGACTGCGCTGGCGCGCTCCGTTCAGAAGGTTTGGGTATCGTTCTGTGCCAGCGCATGACAGGCGATGACCCCACGGCACTCCTGGGCCTGCCGCTGATCGCGCTGAGCGAATTGTTGAGCGAGGAGGGCATTGCGATGCCCTGACGCTGGCGCCCCAGACTACTGCCAGCGCAGGCGTTCCCCCAGGGCGTTGAGCATGCCGGCAGCCGCCTCGCTGCCTGTGCTACGGATCAGGCGCGAGAAATAATCCGGGCGCACGGTGTAGTCGACCACCTTGTCGGCCTTGAATACTTCGCGCGCCACCCAGTCGGTATCGCCCAGAGCATCGACCAGTCCCAGCTTCAGCCCTTGCTCGCCGGTCCAGATCAGGCCCGAGAACAAATCCGGGTCGTTTTTCAGTCGCTCGCCGCGACCCTGTTTGACGACTTCAATGAACTGCCCGTGAATGGCTTTCAGCAGCCCGCGGGCATGCTGCAGGTCGACCGGGTCGCTAGGCGAGAACGGATCCAGAAATCCCTTGTGGGCGCCCGCGGTCACCAAGCGGCGCTCCACGCCCAGTTTGTCCATCGCCCCGACAAAGCCGAAGCCATTCATCAACACGCCTATCGAGCCGACCACGCTGGCGCGGTCGGCGTAGATATTGTCAGCCGCCACGGCGACGAAATAGCCGCCGGAGGCGCAGATGTCGTCGATGACCGCATGTAAGGGCACGGTCGGGTGCAGCTTACGCAGGCGCTTGATCTCGGCGTTGATGCGACCCGCTTGTACCGGGCTGCCGCCGGGACTGTCGATGCGCAGCACCACGCCGGCGACGTGAGTGTTGTCATAGGCAGCGCGCAGCGACTCAATGATGATGTCGGCGTTGGCGTCAGTCCCGGGCGCGATGATGCCGTTCAACTGTACCAAAGCGGTGTGGCGGCGGGTGACCGTGGGCACTCCCATCTCGTTGCGAAACAGCACCGTTGCCAGCACGGCCATAATCAGACTGAGCGACAGCAGGCGCAGAAAGTTGCGCCAGCGGCGGGCTCGCCGCTGCTCGATCAGCGTGCCTTGCAGCACGCGTTCAATCAGTTCGCGCTCCCAGGAACC
This sequence comes from Immundisolibacter sp., assembly GCF_041601295.1. Classification (NCBI taxonomy): domain Bacteria; kingdom Pseudomonadati; phylum Pseudomonadota; class Gammaproteobacteria; order Immundisolibacterales; family Immundisolibacteraceae; genus Immundisolibacter; species Immundisolibacter sp. Next base: position 20,196 of record NZ_JBFIII010000005.1, on the reverse strand, counting down.
AGGGTGTGAATCATCATTCATGTGTTTGTCACCTTTGTGTTGGCGGCGCGTAAACGCTCAAGCGGCACCCTAAGAGCGGTCGGTAGCGGCGCTTCGAACACCTGCCGTGCGCAACCCTCCAGCGGCAGGACTTCGATCCGCGACGCGTGTAGAAACAGCCTGTCCAGGCCAATCTGACCCAGCGCCACCTCGGCGGCACGGTCTCCGTACTTGGGGTCACCGGCCAGTGGGCAACCCAGGTGCGCCGCGTGTACCCGGATCTGATGGGTACGCCCGGACAGCAGTTCGGCTTCGACAAAGCTGGCGGCGGCGAATCGCTCGCGAAGGTAAAATACCGTCTGCGCAGGCTTACCTTCGGGATCTACCCGAACCAGCCGCTCCCCACCGCGCTCATAGCGCGCCAGCGGTGCGTCTACCTGTTGTCGTTTTCGGACCAGGTTTCCCAGCAGCAAAGCCAGGTAGCGCTTCTTTATCGCGCCGGTACGCAATTGCTCATGCAGGCTGCGCAGGGTGCTGCGCCGCTTGGCAATCAGCAGACAGCCGGACGTGTCCCGGTCCAGTCGGTGTACCAGTTCCAGAAAAGGCTGATTGGCGCGCATCTGGCGCAGTGCTTCAATCACGCCGAAGCTGATGCCACTGCCACCATGGCAGGCCAGACCAGCCGGCTTGTCCAGAACCAGTAACCGCTCATCTTCGAACAGGATGCAGCCGGCGAGGGTCGTGAGCTGGTCCGCGGATGCCTGTGTCGGTGGGCGTGGGGCTTGCAAATCGACTGGGGGTAGTCGCACTCGATCACCGGCCTGCAAGCGGTGCTCTGGTTTGGCGCGCCCGCCGTTCACACGCACTTCGCCACGCCGCAGCAAGCGGTACACACGGCTGCGCGGCAAGCCACGAAAGCGCGCGAGCAAGAAATTATCCACCCGTTGTCCGGCCTGATCGTCGGCGACGCTGACATAGGCCACTTGGCTGTTGGCTGCTGTCGGCATCCCTGTATAAACCCTTGTCATGGCGTGTTAATGTGTCGGTGCAGTGGCCACCATGAACCGCGAAAAGAATTTGGCAGCGATGCTGCGCCGTTGGCTCCACGCCATCGGCGTTGTCACCTTCGTCTTGTTCACTGTTCCGGTCTCGCGCGCCGGGGCCGCTGCAACCAGTTTCACACGCACCATTCTATTCCTCCTGCGTTGGTCCGCGCGGACCAAAATCGTCGCAGGTCCAGTCCAAGCCCTTTGCGCCACGCCCCATGACGGCGTGCCGGCCTGTTGGCCCCTGTTCCTGGGGGCCTTGCCGTCCGACACGCGGTATGCCGCTGTGCGCTCGCCACGAGACGTCCCCAATGAAACGCATCCTGTTCAACGCCCGTCAGTCCGAAGAACTGCGTGTGGCAATCGTCGATGGTCAACGCCTTTTTGACCTGGACATCGAGTTTCCGAACCGGAATCAGAAAAAAGGCAACATCTACCGCGGCATCGTGCGCCGCGTCGAACCCAGCCTGGAAGCCGCCTTCGTTGACTACGGCGGTACCCGCCACGGTTTTCTGCCGCTGAAGGAAGTTGCTTCTTCTTACCTGATAGCTGAAGGCAGCGAGGGTAATAAATCGAGTATTCGCGGCGCCTTCCGCGAAGGTCAGGAAGTGACCGTTCAGGTCGAGAAGGAAGAGCGGGGCACCAAGGGCGCGGCGCTGACCACGCATATCAGCCTGGCCGGTCGCTATTTGGTCCTGATGCCCTACAGCCCGGACGCAGGCGGGGTGTCGCGAAAAATAGAGGGCGACGATCGGGCCGAACTGAAGGAAATGCTGGGGCAGCTGCAATTGCCCGATGGCATGGGTACGATCGCCCGCACCGTCGCTGCCGAGCGCAGCTTGGCCGAGCTGCAATGGGATCTGGACCATCTGGTGGAGCTGTGGAATGCCATCGACGCCGCCAGCAGCGGCAAGCCAGCGCCGTTTCTGATCTACCAGGAAAACAATGTTGTGGCGCGGGTGATCCGCGACTACTTCCGGGATGACATTGCCGAAGTCCTGATCGACGATCCGGCCACCTACGAAGAGGCACACCTGCTGATGCAGCAGCTGATGCCGCAGAGCCTGCCGCGGCTGAAGCTGTATGACGAAAAAATTCCGCTGTTCATCCGGTACCAGATCGAACAACAGATCGAAACCGCTCACAGGAGAGAGGTGCCGCTACGCTCCGGCGGGGCGCTGGTAATCGATCATACCGAGGCGCTGACCGCGGTCGACATCAACTCGGCGCGCGCGACCCAGGGCAGCGATATCGAGGAAACCGCCACCAACACCAACCTTGAAGCCTGCGACGAGATTGCCCTTCAACTGCGGCTGCGCGACCTGGCTGGCCTGATCGTGATCGATTTCATCGATATGATGCAAAGCCGTAACCAGCGGGCGGTGGAAGACCGCTTGCGCGATGCGCTCAAACCCGATCGCGCGCGCATCCAGATCGGCAAGCTGTCACGGTTTGGGTTGCTTGAAATGTCGCGTCAGCGGCTGCGGACTTCGTTAAAAGAGACCAGCCATATCACCTGTCCCCGCTGCGAGGGCCAGGGCACCATCCGTAGTGTGGAATCGACTGCTTTGCACGTGCTTCGCCTGTTGGAAGAGGAGGCCATCAAGGAGCGAACCGGGCGTCTGGCGGTCCAGGTGCCGGTGGCGGTGGCGACCTACCTGCTCAATGAAAAACGTGACGCTGTAGCCGAGTTGGGGTCGCGGCTTGGGGTCAACCCCATCATCCTGCCCAATCCGGCGCTGGAAACGCCACATTACGAGCTTGAACGGACCCGCGTGCAGGACATGAACAAGCGCTTGCTGGATACGCCCAGTCACGAGTTGCCCCTGATGGCAGTGGCGGTCGAAGGGGTTGCGGCTCCCCCTGCGCCGATCGCCGCGCCGCCGGCGGTACAGCGCCTGATCCGCAGCACCCCGCCACCCAGTTCGGTGCAAGAACCGGAGACAGCGCCGGTGAAGTCCCAACTCGGCGTCTTTACCCGTGTCTGGCGCAGTCTGTTTGGCTACCAGCCAGCGCCAGCAGCGCGGCCATCAGGGCCGGCAGTTCGTCAGGCGCCAGCCCGACGTGGCCGGACTGAAGCCACTTCCGCACGGCCGGACGCGCGCCGTTCGTCGGCTCCCGCGGCCCGTCCACACGCGCCGCAAGCGCCCGCGGCTGCCCGCGACGGTACCGCCGCGCGGGATGGCCAGCGCGAGCCGCGCGAAGGCAGAACCGGACGCGGTCGAGGCCGTCGCGGCGGTCAGCGAGGTCAAGGTCAGGGGTCAGGCAACAGCGAGAATCGGGCGCCTCAAAACGGCGCCGACGCGCGACCAAATCCGCGGCGGGCGAGGGAGGAAGAACAAGCCGGTTCCCAGAATCCCGAGGTAGCCGAGGATGCCCGGCCGCCGCAGGGAGTTCCCGCCCCGACGTCAGGTCATGGTGACGCGGCGTCGGGGGTAGTGAACGCGCCCGTAGCGCCGGTGCAAGCTGCCCCGGTGGCGGTAGCGGCGCCGGTAAGCGTACCTGCGCCCGCACCCCGGGAGGTGGAAAGGGAAGCGGCAGCGAGCACGCCCGTTCGCTCGCTGGCCGAGGCCCAGACCCAGACCCAAGCAGAGGTTGCCGCTTTCGTGCCGAAGCCGGTGCCGACCCCACAACCGGCCGAAAGCGGTTTCACGCAGGTCGAAACCGGGCCCGGTCGGTCCGCGCCCGACCACACTGTTGATACCCGCTGACTGCACTCAATTAGGGCGAATCCTGCTCACAATTTTGGACCGGAGCGAGGTGTGCATGCCATCGTTTGATGTCGTTTCAAAATCGGACCTCCACGAGGTTGCCAACGCTGTTGATCAGACCAACCGGGAGCTCGGTACCCGTTTTGACTTCAAGGACTCTGGGGCCAAGGTGACGCTCAAGGATGAGGTAATGACTGCCGAGGCGCCCAACCGCTTCCAGATCGAACAGTTACTGGAAGTGTTGCGCATGCGTCTGGCCAAGCGCGGTATCGACCTGAAGGCGCTCGAACTTGGCAAGCTGCAGGAGGTTGGCCAGAAGGCCATTCAGGCCATTACCGTGCGCCAGGGTATCGATGCCGACCACGCACGCAAACTGGTGAAGTTGGTCAAGGACCACAAGCTGAAGGTGCAGACGGCTGTCCAGGGCGACGAGCTGCGGGTGTCCGGCAAGAAGCGGGACGACCTGCAGGCGGTGATCGCCCTGCTGCGTCAGCAGGAGGATTTCGACCTGCCTCTTCAGTTTGTGAATTTTCGCGATTGAACAGCCACCCGCGACCCGCCGCGAGTAGCTCCGGGGTTTTTGGCAGCTGCTCGCTGTGAAGGTTCCGGCGCCGCTACAACCGCTGCTGGAGGACGGCCTCATCGATGAGGTGGTGCGTCCGCTGCGCAGTGGTAAGGAAGCCACGGTTTACGTCGTGCGGTGTGGTGAGGAGCTGTGCTGCGCCAAGGTATACAAGGACGTGCGTCAGCGTGGCTTTCGCCAGGCCGTGCAGTACCAGGAAGGACGCAAGGTCCGTAACACGCGCCAGGCGCGGGCAATGGAGAAGCGCACCAGTTATGGTCGGCGCGAGCAGGAGACGGCCTGGCATAGTGCCGAGGTCAACGCCCTGTACCGGCTGGTGGCCGCCGGCGTGCGGGTGCCGGTGCCACAGGGCTTGTTCGACGGCGTATTGCTGATGGAACTGATCGTGGACGCCGGCGGCGACGTGGCACCGCGGCTCGGCGATCTGGTACTGGAGCCGCAGCAGGCCTGCGCCTACCACGCGCGACTGATCGGTGACATCGTGCGCATGCTATGTGCCGGCATGGTGCATGGCGATTTGTCCGAGTACAACGTGTTGGTTGGCACCGATGGGCCAGTGATCATCGATCTGCCGCAGGCGGTGGAGGCGGCCGTCAACAACAGCGCGCAAGCGTTGTTGGAGCGCGACGTGGCCAATATGACCAGTTATCTGGGGCATTTCGCGCCACAGCTGCTCGGCACCGCCTATGGGCCGGAAATCTGGCAGCTCTATGCTGCTGGCGACCTCAGCCCCGACAGCGTATTGACCGGACAGGTAGAGCTGGATACAACCCCGGCCGATGTCGTTGAGGTGCTGCGGGAGATCGAGGCCGCGCGGCAAGAGGCTCTGATGCGGCAAGAGGCGCGCGAAGCCGCCGGTCAGTGAACTCCCGCTTGGCGGGCAGAATGGTCTGAACCATGCGTGCTGTAATGCGTCAGCCCACCAGCCTGGGCAGTTTTTCCGGCAGTGCTCTGATATGACCTTAGCCAGCAGCCCCCTGCGCGTGTGGCCCGGGCAGCCGTATCCGCTCGGCGCGCAGTGGGATGGCCGCGGTGTCAATTTCGCGCTGTTTTCGCTGCATGCGGAAAAGGTGGAGCTGTGTTTGTTCGATGCCACCGGCCGGCACGAGACGGTGCGGGTGGTTTTGCCCGAGTACACGGACGAGGTGTGGCATGGTTATCTGCCCGATCTGCGCCCGGGCCAGCTGTACGGTTATCGCGTGTACGGTCCCTACGAACCGGCGCGGGGGCATCGTTTCAACCACCACAAGTTGTTGCTCGATCCCTACGCCCGCCTGCTGCACGGCTCCCTGACCTGGCACGACGCCGTGTACGGATATCGCGTCGGCGATGCGCGCGCCGACTTGTCGTTCGATCGCCGTGATAGCGCCCGATACGTGCCCAGGTGTGTGGTGGTGGGGGACGCGCAGAATCGACGCGAGCGCCGCCCGCCACACAAACCGTGGCGTCGCAGCGTGATCTACGAACTGCACGCAGGAGGCTACACGCGTCGCCACCCGCAGGTTCCGCTCGAATTGCGCGGCAGTTTTCGCGGCCTGGCCGAGTCAGCCGTCATTACGCATCTGAGAAGGCTGGGTGTGAGCGCTGTCGAGCTGCTGCCGATTCATGCGCACGTCGACGAGCGGCGCCTGGTACAAGCCGGCAAGGTCAATTACTGGGGTTACAACTCGCTGGCGTTTTTTGCGCCGGATAACCGCTTCCTTACCCGCCCGGATCCGGGCGAGTTCCGGTTGCTGGCCCAGGCACTGCACGACGCCGGCATTGAACTGCTGCTGGACGTGGTCTACAACCACACCGGCGAGGGCGACGTTCTGGGTCCCACTCTGAGCTTTCGCGGCATTGACAACGCCAGCTATTACCGGCTTGACGCGGCCACGCCGCGTCAGGTTCTGGACTACACCGGCTGCGGTAACACGCTGAATGTCAGCCAGCCGCGGGTGCTGCAGCTGGTGCTGGACTCGATGCGCTATTGGGTACAGCAGATGGGTGTGGACGGATTTCGCTTCGATCTGGCGACCACCCTGGCGCGTGAGGATGACGGGTTCGAGCCGGGCAGTGGCTTTCTTGACGCTGTGCGCCAGGACCCGGTGCTGTCTCGGGTCAGGCTGATCGCCGAGCCTTGGGATCTGGGGCCACAGGGCTATCGCCTGGGCGGATTTCCGCCTGGTTGGGGGGAGTGGAACGACCGCTACCGGGACACCGTTCGCAGCTTCTGGCGTGGCGAGGCCGGGCAGGCAGCGGCGCTCGCGTCGCGCATAACCGGGTCGAGCGATATCTTCGCCCGGCACGGCCGCCGGCCGACAGCCAGCATCAATTTCATCACCGCCCACGATGGCTTCACCCTGCGGGACTTGGTGTCTTACGCGCACAAGCACAATTGCGCCAACGGGGAGGAGGGTCGAGACGGCACCGATAACAATTTGAGCTGGAACTGCGGCGTCGAAGGGCCGAGCGATGACCCGCAGGTGGAGGCTCTGCGCCTGCGTCAGATGCGTAATCTGCTGGCGACGTTGCTGCTATCCCAGGGCGTGCCGATGTTGCTCGCCGGGGACGAGTTCGGCCATAGCCAGTTGGGGAATAACAACGCCTATTGCCAGGATAATGACATCGCCTGGCCCGACTGGGCGCGACTACAGCAGCCGGCTGGCGGCTCGCTGTACCGCTACCTGCGGCGTTTGTTGGTGCTGCGCCGTCGCCACGGCGTGTTTCGCCGCGACCGGTTTTTCAAGGGCGAGGCGCTGCCGGATGGGGTCGGCAAGGACATCCGCTGGCTGAACCCGGACGGTAGCGAGAAGCTGGCCGGTGACTGGCCGGTTGCTCCGCAGCTGCTCGCCTTCATCATCGATGGCGCGGCCGGAGTGGGGCACCTGGGTCCGCAGGACGAGTCGCGCCTTGATGCCAGCTACCTGGTGATCCTGTACGCCGGTGACCAGACCGTGCTGTTCCGCGCCCCGGCCCCGGAATTTGGCATCGGCTGGCGGCGTGTGTTCGACACTGTCGAGGTTGACGGAAAGGGCGACGGTCAGGGTTTTGGCGCGGACGCACAGTGTCTGATTCCACCCCGTTGCGTGCAGGTATTCGAGCGTCTTCAGTACCCGGGCGACGGCGTATGAGCGAGCCGGCACCGGTCGAACTTGCCTTCGAACTCGAGGGTCGCCAGATAACCTGCCGGGTGCTGCGCGCCCGCCGCCGAACATACGCGTTGCGGGTGAGCGCCGATGGCGGGCTCGAATTGCGCGTGCCACAGCGTCTGGCCGCGCACCGCTGGCCCGGTTTGCTGGTTCGTCACCGGCGCTGGATAGTGGGTCAGCTGGAACGCTTGGCGCAAACGCCGCCCCCGCCGCCCGCCACTTTCGGGCCAGGCAGCAGGCAGCGCTTCCTTGGCCAGGCCCACCCGCTGCGGCTCACGCAGGGACGCACCCAAGTGGCGCTGACCGATGTCGGTTTCTCGGTCCGGGTCCGCGCACCGGAGACCCCATCACTGGTGGCACGGGCACTTGACGGTTGGTACCGCAGTCAGGCTCAGGCGTTGTTGCCTCCGCGTCTTAGCGTGCTCGCCGAAACCCTGCCCTGGCTCAGACGGCCGACGGTAAAGGCCCCGCGGGTGGTACGCCTGCGCAGTCGCTGGGGCAGCTGTGCCAGTGACGGCCGTATCACGCTGAACCTCGGCTTGGTGCTGCTGGCACCCGATCTGATCGACTATGTGTTGCTGCACGAGCTGTGTCACCTGCGCGAGATGAACCATGGGCCGCGCTTTTATGCCCTGTTGGCAGCCGTTGTGCCGGATTTTCGTGAGCGTCAGGCCGTGTTGCGTGCCGAGCGGCCTTGGCACCCCACCTCGATATGACCGTGCCTGGAAACGCTGTCAGCAACTTGGGGCCTAACGACGTGAATCTGGCTGACCGACCGATCGGTTGTGTCATGTTTTGGCGCTGCCTTGTGGTATAAATACCGCCGTTTCCAGGGCCGCTCTGGCATCGCCTGTGCATGATTGTTCATGCTGGGCGGGCTGGTTTTGTGGCGGCCCTGGCGGCTTCAAGAAAGGGCGGGATAGCCCTTGCATGTTTCCGGCACGCTGGTCAGCCCACATTCGCGTGCCACGGGGCACACGGTACAGCCCGTCAGGCAGGGACGCCGCACTTGACCGCTGTCGCGGGTCACGCGGTTGCGTACCTGCCTGGCCCTGATCGTACCCACGCACCATCAAGAAGATTCCATGCCAGCTTTGCGCCCGTTTTTTGCGACCGCGGTTGCGGTTTTTGTCTGTGTTGTCGCGCTTGCCGCCTGCGGAAAAACAGAGGAGCCGCGCGTTAAACCACCGGTCGTCCTGATCACCGCCGCTGTTGCTGGAACAGCGGCGATGGAGACGCTGGAAACCAGCGTTGGCCAGATCGAGAGTATGGACGAGCCGGTGGTATCGGCCGAGGTCGCCGGCCGGGTGGTGGCGGTGAACGTGGAAGTAGGCGCCCGGGTGCGCAAAGGTCAGGCATTGGTTGAACTCGACAGCAAGGATTACCGCTTGCGTCAGGGTTCGGCCCAGGCCGAGCTCGCTCGCCTGGCGGCGCTGATTGCCCAGCAGGAACGCCTGGTGGGACGTTACGAGACATTGGCCAAGAGCGATTTCTTTGCCAAGAATGCGGTCGAGGACGCGCGGGCGCAGTTGACTGCCCTGCACAGTCAGCGCGAAGCGGCGGTGGCCCAGGATGCCGAGGCACGCCACAACCTGCAGCGTGGACGCATTGTGGCCCCCCTGGACGCCGCCGTAGCGGCGCGTATGGTTGATGTTGGGGACTATGTTGCCGTGGGCATGCCTATCGTGCGCCTGAGCACCGATCAGATGTTGCGGGTAACCCTGCCGTATCCGGAATCGCTGGCTGATGCGCTGCGCCCAGGCTTACCCGTGCGTTTGCGCTCGCCCGCGGCGCCGGACACCACCGTCGAGGCGAACATCACCGAGATTCGTCCCACAGTGGGCATGAGCAACCTCGCCCTGCAGGTGATGGTCGACCTGCCAAATCCCGGGGGTTGGAAGCCCGGCTCCAGCGTCAACGGTGAGGTTATCCTTGGTCGCCGCGAACGGGCCGTGGTGGTGCCGGAGAAGGCGGTGGTGCTGCGCCCTTCGGGGAGCACCGTGTATATCATCGAGGACGACCGTGCCAGGGCGGCCAAGGTGCAGACTGGCACCTACCGTGACGGTCTGGTCGAGATTGTGTCCGGTGTGCCTGTCGGGGCCAAGGTGGCGCTGGACGGCGCCGGTTTCCTGAGTGACGGTGCCCTGGTCCGGGTGCAGGACGGTGGTTCATGAGCCTGCCAGAGCTTTCCATCAACCGCCATGTGCTGGCGTACATGCTCAGCGGCGTCATCATCCTGTTCGGACTGGTGGCCTACCGCAGCCTGGGCGTGGATCGCTTCCCGCACATCGACTTTCCGATCATTTCGGTGACCACCACGCAGCGCGGCGCCAACCCCGAGATCGTCGACGCCAGCATCACCAACATCATCGAGCGCAAGATCAACAGCGTGCCGGGCATCGACTACATCCAGTCGAGCTCCACGCCGGGCGTGTCGCAGGTCATCGTCACCTTCAAGCTGCAGAAGGACATCGACGTCGCCTTCCAGGAGGTGCAGTCCAAGATCAGTCAGGTGGTCTCCGAATTGCCGGAGGATGCCGACCCACCGGTGGTCTTCAAGGTCGATGCCGATGCCTCGCCGATCCTGTGGTTGCATATCCAGGGCGACCGCACGCTGCAACAGCTGAATACCTTTGTCGCCAATACCCTGCGTCGGCAGATCGAGACCATCAGTGGCGTCGGTGACATCCGCATCGGTGGCCTGCGCGAGCGCAACATCCGGGTCGAGGTCCACCCGGACCGCCTGAGCGCGCATGGCCTGACGGTGCAGGATGTGCTGACTGCGTTTCGCGACGAACACCTGATGTTGCCTGGGGGCTTCGTCACCTCGCACACGCAGGAGCGCTTACTCAAGCTTGACCTGGAGTATCACAACCCGCGCCAGCTCGAAAACATGGTCATTGGTTACCGGGATGGCGCCGAAATTCGTCTGTCGCAGGCCGCCGAGGTGGTTGATGGCATGGCCGATTACCGCCGGCTGGCCCGTCGCAATGGCAAACCGGTCGTCGGCATGGGGATCGTCAAGGTCACCGGTGCCAACACGGTGGCCATCGTCGACGAGGTCAAGGAGCGTTTGGCCACGGAAATCGGTCCGCAGTTGCCGGCGGGAATCGAGGTGCTACAGGGGACCGACAACTCGCTGTTCATCACCCAGATGGTGGATGCGCTCAAGGAGCATCTGATCGCCGGCACGCTGCTGGCTGGTGTGGTGGTACTGCTGTTCCTGCGCAGCCTGCGGGCCACGCTGATTATTGCCGCGGCGATTCCAGTGTCTTTGCTGGGCGCCATCGCGATGATGTATGTGCTGGATTACACCTTCAATTCCATGACCCTGCTGGCGCTGTTACTGCTGGTCGGTGTGGTGGTGGATGACGCCATCGTGGTGCTTGAGAACATCCACCGTCATCGCGAGCATATCGATCCCGACCCGCGCAGCGCGGCGGTGGAGGGCACCAAGCAGGTGATGTTCGCGGTGCTGGCCGCGACTCTGTCGCTGGTTGCCATTTTCGTGCCGGTGGCGTTCATGAGTGGCATGGTGGGCCGGTTTTTCGCGGCCTTCTCGGTAGTCGTGGTATGCGGCGTGCTGGTGTCGTGGTTCGTGTCGCTGACGCTGACGCCGATGCTGTGTTCGCGCTACCTCGACGTCAGCGCCCGCCATGGACGGCTGTACGGGACCTTTGGTCGCTTCTTCGAGCGCATGGAAGTGGCTTATCGGCGGCTGCTCGATGTCAGTCTGCGGCGCCGCTGGGGAGTGGTCGCGGTGACCGCGCTGATCGTTGCCAGCAGCGGTTACTTCTTCGGCGCGCTGGGCAAGGAGTTCGTGCCGGATCAGGACGAAGGCCGTTTCATGGTGATCTTCAAGACCCCGCTTGGGTCCAGCGTCGAGTACACCAGCTCGCGCATGAAGCTGATCGAGGATGTGCTCAGCGCTGAGCCCCTGGTGGAATACGCCTTCGGCGCGGTGGGTCTGTTCACTACCGCCCAGGCCAACGAGGGCATGGTGTTCGTGACCATGAAGCCGCTTGCCGAGCGGGACATAAGCCAGCACGAGATGCTCATGAAGCTGCGGCCGAAGTTCGCCGCTCTGCCTGGTGTGCGTGCATTCGCGGTGCCGACGCCGGCCATTGGCGGGCAGCGCGGCGAGAAGCTGCAATTTGCGGTTCGCGGCCCGAACCTGCAGAAAGTTGGGCAGTATGCCGAGAAGATGCGCCAGCGCTTGTCGCAGATCCCGGGATTCGGGTTCATCGATCTGGACTTGCTGCTGGATATGCCGGAACTGAAGATCGAAATCGACCGCTCGCGCGCCGCTGTGCTCGGGTTGTCCAGTCGCGATGTGGCGCTGGCCGCCAATGTGCTGTCCGGTGGTATGGACATCGCCAAATGGAACGACGAACCGGGTGACGGCGAGCGTTACGATGTGCGCCTGAAAGCGCCGGACGGTACCTTCCAGACCCCGGCGGACCTGAGCAAGATTTTCCTGCGCGCGGCGGACGGGCAACTGGTGCGTCTGGATTCGGTGGCCAGTTTCGTCGAGAAGCTTGGCCCGGCCCGCATCGACCGCTTCGACCTGCAATACGCGGCGCGTTTCTACAACAATCCCGACCTGCCGCTCAGCGAAGCGGTGGACCACGTCCAACGGGTGGCGGCGGAGGTCATTCCGCTGGGTTATTCGATCAAGTTGCTCGGGTCGGCGCGGGAGTTCTCGCAGACCATGGGCTACGTCGCCACCGCCTTCGTGCTGGCCCTGGTGATGCTGTACATGGTGCTGGCCAGCCAGTTTGACTCGTTCCTGCAACCGCTGATCATCATGGTGGCGCAGCCGCTGGCCATGGTCGGGGGGCTGGCCGGCTTGTGGCTGACAGGCCATACGCTGAATGTCTATTCGATGATCGGGATGGTGTTACTGGTGGGTCTGGTGGCGAAAAACTCCATCCTGCTGGTGGACCTGACCAATCAGGCGCGCGCCGAGGGCAAAAGCATCAGTGAGGCGCTGCGCGAAGCCTGTCCGATTCGCCTGCGGCCGGTATTGATGACTTCATTGACCGTGATCCTGGCCATGATGCCGGCCGCTTTCGGCGTTGGCGCCGGTTCGGACACCAACGGTCCACTGGCGGTCGTGGTCATCGGCGGCATGGTGTCATCGACGCTGCTCACACTGGTTGTAGTGCCCGCGGTGTATTCGCTGGTCGAGAATGGTTTGTTGCGCTGGCGTCCGCGGCGGGCGGCGGGCGAGGCCGCCGCGGCGTGAGTAAGGGCCGTTGGCCGGTCCCGCCGCCACTCAGCCGGGCGGTGCCCTTGCCTGGCCAGCAGCCAACCCTGCCTGGCCAGGATCCCGATACCCCGGTCCGGGTGCAGGCGATTGTGGACAGCCCGAGTTATCGCATCGCCGATCAGGATGCCGATTTCCTGAGTCTGGAAGATACGCGCGGCCTGCGTCTGCACGTGGATTATCTGAAACCCGAGCTGCTGCTGCGGGCGCATGGCATTCGCCACACCATCGTGGTGTTCGGCGGCACGCGCATCAGTGAGCCGGCGGCTGCGGCGCGGGAAGTGGCGGCCTGCCGCGCCGCGCTGGCGGTCGATCCTGGCAAACCTGAGTGCCAGCGCGCGCTGGAAATAGCCGAAAGGCGTGCCGCCAAAAGTCATTATTACGACGTAGCGCGTGAGCTCGGTCGGCTGGTCGGTGATTCGGGTGACGGTCCGCGGGATTGCGGCATGGTGGTTATGACCGGCGGTGGCCCGGGCATCATGGAGGCGGCCAACCGCGGTGCTTTCGATGCCGGTGCCGAGTCCGTAGGCCTTAACATCAAGCTGCCGCGCGAGCAGTTCCCGAACTCCTACATCACCCCGCAGCTATGTTTCCACTTCCATTACTTTGCGATGCGCAAGCTGCATTTTCTGCAACGGGCGCGGGCGTTGGTGGCGTTTCCCGGTGGCTACGGCACCCTGGACGAGCTGTTCGAGACCCTGACCCTGGTACAGACCCGCAAGATCCAGCCGGTGCCGGTGGTGCTGGTCGGCGAGGATTACTGGCGGCGGGCGGTCGACTTCGATTTTCTGGTCGAAGAGGGTGTCATTGATCCCGAGGATCGTGATCTGTTCTGGTACGCCGAGACCGCGCAGGAAGTCTGGGACGGCATCCAGGAGTGGCACCGCGCCAACGGCGGGGACCTGTTTCCCTGCGGGTGAGAACAGGCGAAACCACGCCGCAGAGGAGCGGATTGCCGTCCGACAGGTGCGTAAGGTCAGGGTGTCGAAGGCAAGCCCAGCAGACTGCGTCGCCGGGCGTATGCGAAATACACCACGGCGCCAATCAGCATCCACACCGCAAAGCGCCACAGCGTGGCCGCGCCCAGGCTGGAGATAAGATAACCGCAGGACAGGATGGCCAGAATCGGCGTCCAGGGCATGAACGGCGTGCGAAACGGTCGCGCCAGGTCAGGCTGGGCACGGCGCAGGTACAACACGGCCAGCGACACCATGATGAAGGCCGCCAGGGTGCCGACATTCACCAGCGCCGCCACCTCCTGCATGGGCACCAGTCCTGCGACCACCGCGATCACCAGGCCGGTAATCAGCGTGGTTCGAGCCGGCGTGCGAAAACGCGGATGCACGTCCGAGAACACCTTCGGTAACAGCCCATCGCGAGACATGGCGTAAAACACCCGCGTCTGCCCGTACATCATCACCAACAACACCGAAGTCAGCCCGGCCACCGCACCCACGGCGATGGCGGCGGCGGCAAAGCGCTCGCCCACCTGCGCCAAGGCGAAGGCCATCGGGTCGGACACGTTCAGCGAGGCGTAGGGGGCAATGCCGGTCAGCACCACCGTCACCGCGATGTAAATGATCGTGCACAGGACCAGCGAAACAATGATGCCGATTGGCATGTCCCTCTGCGGGTTTTTCGCCTCCTCGGCGGCGGTCGACACGGCGTCAAAGCCGATGTAGGCAAAAAAGATCAGCCCCGCCCCAGCCATGACCCCGGACCAACCAAACGGCATGAACGGCTCCCAGTTCACCGGATCGACATGCGGCACGGCGGTGTACAGAAAGATACCGATAACCGCGAGTTTCAGCACCACGATGAGGCCGTTGGCAAGGCTGGTCTGACGCACCCCAAGTGCCAGCAGGCCGCTGACCAGCAACATGATGGAAAAGGCCGGCAGGTTGATGATTCCGCCCTGTGTGGGTCCGTGCGTAAGTGCCGTCGGCAGGCCGAGGCCGACACCCTCCAGCAAGCGCATGAAGTAGCCGGACCAGCCGATGGCGACCGTGGCGCAGGCAAGCGCGTACTCAAGCACCAGGTCCCAACCGATGATCCAGGCCGGCAGCTCGCCGAGCGTGACATAGGTGTAGGTGTAAGCACTGCCCGACAACGGCACGGTGGAGGCAAACTCGGCATAGACCAGCGCCGCGAACATGCAGGCAAAGGCGCCCACCACAAAGGATAGCGACAGCGCCGGTCCGGCCTTGGTCGCCGCGGCGACTCCGGTCAGCACGAAAATACCCGCGCCGATGATGGCGCCGACCCCCAGCAGGGTCAGATCGACCCCGGACAGACTGCGCGCCAGGCCATGTTCGCCATCGGCCAGCGCCCGACCGATCAATTTTTTGCGCAGCAGGCTTTCGACCATTGTTCTTTTTCCCGTCGTGGTTGGGCGGCTGACTGAGGCGTGCGTCGTTGGTCAATCGTGGCAGGGCGGAGGCATGGCCCCAGCCCATCGCTTCGTCGCGATGCGGTTCCCAGCGCAGCGATGGGTATCGCGTTGTGGTCGATTATAGGGATTTCGGGGGCAAGGTTCCGGGTGCCAGGCGCGCCTGCGAAAGAAGATCACGACGGATTGGCCCAAAGCCGGGTCTGTGTGGGTCCTTGTCTTGCGCGCCGGTTAGTAGTTTTCCTAAGCGTCGTAGCTATGGAGCATGCGCCCGGCAAGTGTGTCCGAACGGTAAGCGCCGTTCTCGAACAGCACGGTGCCGTTGACGATAGTGGCGCGGATGCCGGTGGAGCGGGTGACGAAACGCCGACCGCCACCTGGCAGGTCGTTGGCCCATTCCTTGTCACCATTGGCGACCGTGGCGGGGTCGAAAATGACCAGATCCGCGCGGCACATCACCGGTCTGACCGAGCGCACGGCGCTGATCCACGAGGGCTTGAAAGCTTTGATCGAGCGCGAAAGCGCCCGCCGGCCGGCGCGCTTGGGCGGCAGCGAACCGCAGGTCAGGCCGATTCCGCGGCGCCGTTTGCAGCCGCGCTATCGATAAAACTGGTGGGCCCCGCGGCATCGGTTAACTCGACGTACAGCTGATCGCGTCGATGGCGCTTGCTAGCCCAGCCCGGCTGTGGACACGCGACAAGCGTCTGGCGAATGTCGCCGGCCATCTGAAGCTCACGTTTCAATCCCAGTCTCATTGAGCGCGCCGCGGGACCACCGAAACCCAGAAACCGCTTCAACATGGCGCTACCCCATCGCCACCGGCTGCTTACGAACTGCTTGCCAAGCTGGAAGGAGCGCATTACCGTAAGGACGTAATGCATTGCACTATGAGGACGGCGCAAATGGGTACCATCGCCAAAATCACTGCCAAAGGACAAACCACGATCCCGCAGGAAGTGCGCTCCGCGCTGCACGTTGTGTCGGGAGACCTGATCGCCTGGGAGGTGCTCGAAGACGGCACGGCACGGGTCAAACGGGTACAGCCGCTTGATGTCGAGTATCTGAAGGCAGTCGAAAGGACCCTGTCCGAATGGGCAAGCGAAGCCGACGAGGCAGCCTACGGTGACCTTTGAACGCTATAGCGTGGTGCGCGTGCCCTTTCCCTTCACCGAACGCAGCGCCACAAAAAACCGTCCCGCACTGGTGCTGTCCATGGCCGGCGCGTTCAACACCGTGGCGGGACATTCCGTGATGGCGATGATTACTTCGTCCGGCAGCGCCCCATGGCCGTTGGACTGCCCGTTGCGGGATCATGCCGCGGCGGGCCTATCTGCCCCTTCCACCGTTCGCTTCAAGTTGTTCACCCTCGACCATCGCCTGGTACGGGGCGAGCTTGGCCGTTTGGCCCAAGTTGACGAACAGACCGTTCATCACGCCTTGGCCAACTTGCTGGGGATGCGTGCGTGACACCGATCAGCCTTCGCCCGGCGTTACATATCTGTACCGGCGAGTGGCTGGGCCGGCTCCAGCGCGGATAGGGCGGTCAGGATCTGCCCAGGCGGATCGGCGGTTAATGGGTGGCACGCTGCGCGTTTCCCACCCTTGCTTAGACCGTCGAGGATCAGTAGGCTAACTGCCCACACGCGCCAACCCGGTGGAACTGGAATCAGCCATGAAAGCATCCTTGATCAGCCGAGACCCCGAAATCATGAGTGGAGCGCTTTGCTTCACCGGTACGCGCGTACCCGTCCAAAACCTGTTCGACTATCTGAAAGGAACCTGTTCCCTGGAAGACTTCCCTTCCGTACCGCGCGACGTCGCAGTAGCCGTACTTGAAGCAGCCAAAGCCCGTCTTTTCGACGATGCGTCTGCTGCTTGACGAGTCGGTCCCGAGGCGGCTTCGAAAGCATCTTCCCCTTCACGACGTCAAGACCGTCGTGGAAATGGGCTGGGGCGGTGTCAAGAACGGAGCGTTACTCGTCTTGGCCGGGCGAGGCTTCGACGCGTTCATCACCGTAGACAAGAACCTTCCGTACCAGCAGAACCTGACCAAGCTTCCCGTGGCTGTTGTAGTGCCCATAATTGCATGACGTCGCTGGGATAAGCTGCATGCCCACTGTCCTGCGTGTCGGACCGTATCGATTTTTCTTTTATGCGAGTGACCGGGGTGAGCCGACCCATGTTCACGTTGAACGCCAGGACAACGTCGCCAAGTTCTGGCTCGATCCGGTTCGTTTGCAGAGTAGTGGCGGGTTGTCGCGCGTCGAGATCGGACGGATCGAGAAGTTGGTGAGCCAGCATCAGTCTGAACTCATGGAGGCATGGGATGAGTATTTCCGCGGTTGAAATTGAGGTTGCTCTCGCTAAGGCAATGAGGGTCACCCAAGATTCGCTGCACGTCGATCTTGCCGACGGACGAACGATTTCGGTGCCGCTCGCGTGGTATCCGCGTCTCTTGCACGCTACCCCCGACGAAAAAAAAAACTGGCGCTTCATCGGGATGGGTCGCGGGATACATTGGGAGGCCATTGATGAGGACATCAGCGTAGAAGGTCTGTTGGCCGGAAGAGCTTCCGCCGAGAGTCAGGCGTCCTTCAAGAAATGGCTCGCCTCGCGATCGCCGCGCCCAAGCCCGACCAGGCGTAAGAAAAGCGCCGCGCGTCGGTCAACTTAGTCCACGCAGGTCAACTCATACCCGTTATGGAGCACAGCGGAATACGCCGAGTCCGTAGCTGCCTCATCCCGGATTCCTTTCCGCTGATCCAGATTACGGCTGCCATGGTCGCGATTACGCTCGACGGCGACGCATGGCGGCGATACCCACCAGACCCATGCCCAACAGGAACAAGGTTCCCGGCGCGGGAACAGAGTGAGACCTGGCCAAAACCCGGCTGGTAAATCCGAAACCGCCCGTGGTGATCTGGTGGCCCGTTTCACCGGACAGCAAACCAATCGTGAAAAGAACATCGCGCCCCGCCCAGCGCGAGATATCCAGGAACCCCGTGTCCATCCACCCGTTCTTGAAGAAAGTCCCGTCGAGTCGGTATATAACCTCGTCATCGAAGAAAACGACATAGCTATCGTCCACTCCCCAGACCTCGGGCAGGAATTCGATATACAGACTATCGGCCGAATCGGGGATATGAAGCGTCCTGTAAGCGTAGCTCGGCGAACTCGAAACCAGTTCCAGCCCCTTGCCTACGACAAAGCGCGCAAATCCGGTGCTCGCCCAGTCGGTGAGCTCGGACAGTTCGACTTTAACTCCCGCCGCCAGCCCTGCAATTTCAGTCCCTATCTTACTCATAAGGGTTGTGGTGGCGTCGGCGATATATTTTGCCGTATCCACGATCACTTTCGTCCCCCAGTCTTTCAGATCGTGCCAAGTATCCATCATCACTGCGGAAACACGCGAAATGTCGCGAACCAGCAAAGACAGGTTCCAATCGTCGTCAGTGTCCAAGTTGGCCCACACTTGGTCGTCTCGGGCGTGAAGATCTTCATTCGATTCGCTTAATCCACGCTCGCTTTTACTGCCGCCTCCTGCGGGATTGACGGTAGGCTTATACCAGTCCATGGGCGTGGGACCGAGCAACTCCTTGGTATGCACATAACCAAGAAGCCGTGTGTTCGCTACATCTTCGTAAGAGATTCCATATCCGAGCAGGGAATCTGCAGCTGTAAGCCCCGCCGCAGAATAGTTCTCGATCGTGATGTCGGGGGTATTACGAATTATTCGTGGCAGGACGGTATCCAGATTGACTTTACCGCCGATACTGATTGCCGCGATATTTTCGGGCGCATCGAAAAGGGTAAGCCTCTCAATATCCTCCGCTGGTCCCGAGCTAGCCGAACCCAGTAACTTGGCCGCGTTGGCGGCGATCCCGGCGCCCAGACTGTGACCCAGAAACTGTACGTCACCTGCTTCACCGTCGAACTCCAAATAGATACTCTCGAATGCCCGCGCGAGATATACGGCTTGAAAATCCACCATGGAGACGGGGACGATGCCGCAAGCGGGAGAAGCACCGGCGACCGCTAGACATGCCAAAATATCGGATTTCGAATCCGGGGCTAAGCTGTCGGCGAGATCCGTCCAGTTCCACGCCAGGATATTAGCATCGGGACTTTTCTTCCGGATCTCGCCGGCCATGTCCGAAATCCACTCCGGAACATATTTCTTTCCGGAAGTTTCTTACGTGTCTATGCCATTCCAGCCATTCACCAGTACAAAGGTCTCTTTGGCTGGGTCGAAGCCATCCACCCCATCGGCGAACCCGGAATCCGAGAAAATCTGGAACAGGCCGGGCTTCATGGTCTTGGCAGCCTCGGTGGCCGCGAGAACGTCGCCGGGGAGTGGGCCGGGGGCGATAGGAACACCAACCTCGCTGGCAATACCAAAACGCAGATTATCGATGGCGAAGCCGGCCGGTTCGGAACCCTCCATGTCAAGAAACACGCCAGCGATCGCAGCCCGACCGTTCTCAGTCACCAGACCGAGAAACTCAATGCCTGTGATGCTATTAACAACTGTGCCGAGAAGGGCGCCATCGCGCGCAAAGGCGGTAATGCCCGTGCTGCCGACCGCGTCGAAAAAGCCGCCGTCGAAGCCAACTCCGGCGACATCAACATCAAAAAACACCGCGATCGGTCCGTTGAATCTTGGCGAACCGGAAAGAACTGGCGACGTTGGGTTGGCGCTATCCGTAGTGATAAAGGTATCGGGCGAGGCGGCATCAAGCGCCAAAGGATCGCTTGGGCTCCCGGCCACGCAGGCGCTTGCTGACGCGCCTGGGCAATCAACGCCGGGAGCGCCGCTAAGAGCCTGACCAGCGAAGAAGCCATCAAACGTGACTGTTGGCGATCCCACGCCACCGCCGTAGGTCACCGGGGCGTAGATAGGATTGATTGTGCCTACACCGAATTCGCTGAAGGTGATTAACCCGGAACCCGCTATGAAATCACCTTCGCTAACCTGTATGACGGCTGCATTTGCAGTTCCGGCGGCGAACAGCAAGCCTGCTCTCGCCACATTAAAGATGATCTTACCAGTCATTTGTGCTCTCTCCTATTTGACTGCTTCGTTGTTCT
>NZ_JBFIII010000004.1 GCF_041601295.1 Immundisolibacter sp. | reverse complement strand
TTTAAGAAGCGCGTTCTCTAGTCCGACGTGCAGCATCGGGTTAATGAACTGAAGCTTAAGGGACTATGGGCACCCGCCCCCGCCGGGGCGCGACCATGGTGTACGGGGCTTGAGAAGACAGACATTCGTCAAAACCGCCAATCCGGGCGATCCGGCCTGATCCAAACCAGCGACAAACCAGGAGACATTGGCATTCTGGCCGACCGGCGGGAGATATGAAACACCGATTGCGCTCGAATGACGGCGCCGCGCGGCCGCCACGACCCAACACTGCCTAGCCGCAACCGCGTTGCCAATCCAAAAGCAGCTGCCTGACGTGTTCGTCCTCGACCGGCTCGAAGTCACGATAAAACTGACCCACGGCGTAGAAATCCTGCGGCACATGCAGGCACACCACCTCATCGGCATGCGCGCGAAGACGCGCCACCGCTCCCGCCGGGGCCACCCCCACCGCCACCACCAGCCGGGCCGGACGCTGCGCGCGCACCGCATCCAGGGCCGCGATCAGCGTGGCGCCGGTCGCAACGCCATCGTCGACCACCACCACCAGGCGCCCGGCCGGATCGATCCGCGCGCCGCCATATTGCGTGCGGCGCCGGGACAGAACCGCGCGCTGACGGGCGGTCTCCTGAGCCAGATACGCCGGGTCCACATGCGCCGCCAGATCCGGGTTGAGGTAAACATTCCCGGTCTCGTCGACGGCGCCGATGGCGTACTCGGCATTGCCAGGCGCGCCGAGCTTGCGCACCAGGACAACATCGAAATCGCCCTCAAGCGCCTCGGCAAGGATCAGGCCCATCGGCACCGCGCCGCGCGGCACCGCCAGCACCAGCGGCCGTTGCCCCCGCAACTGTGCCAGGGCAAGGCCCAACTGCCGGGCGGCATCTGTTCGATCCTGAAACATGGGCGCCTCCCCCGCCGGGGCGGCGGCGGTCATTCGCTGGCATGAGACCAGCGCATTCTCAAGGCCGGCCTCACAAGTCGTCGATGACTCGCATCAAGAGTTTCTCGCCGGCTTCCGGGCCACGTGTGTCGAGTCCCTCGGCAACCAGCTCCGCGTAGCGGCAGTCAATGAACTGGCAAAGCCAGCGCAGGTAAGCGGTCTGAAAATTCACTTGCGGCAGATCGACATAGCTGCCGCCACGGGTGGTCACCAGCGTCAGCCGCTTGCCGCCGCACAGTCCCTGCGGCCCCTGCGCCGTATAACGGAACAGCAAGCCTGGCTGGACCACGACGTCGAGGTAATGCTTAACCGGGTATGGCAGGCTGAAGTTCCACATCGGCGCCGCCAGCACCACTTCGTCGGCATCCAGAAACGCGCTCGCCCAGCGCGTGATGGCCGCCCATGCCTGCTGCTGATTCGGCGTCAGTGGCGAGCCGGCTGCCACGCTGCCCTTGGCCAGTGCCACCGGGCCGTCCACCCGCGGCAGATCGGCCGTGGTCAGGTCAACTTCATCGACAGTCAGACCCGGCTCGGTCGTGCCACGCCGGGTCAGCCAGGCGTCCAGCAGACGACGGGTCCGCGACCCCGACCCCTTGGGCGTGAACGACACCACCAGCAGACGCGCCATGCGCTTAGCAGGATGTTGAAAAAGGGCTTTCCTGCCCTTGTTTTACTCGGCTCGTCGCGGAACACGCCCGCGACGGCCTCCGAAGATCAAGCACTTTGCGTGCTTGATCTTCGTGCAAGCCATCCTTGGCTTGCTTTACCAGGCCGTTGAAAAGGTTTTTCAACGGCCTGCTAGTCCTTGGGCACGGTCAGCGCCAGAAACAGGGGGTTACCACGCCGCTGCACCAGCAGCGGCACCACCCGCCCGGCCGCCAGCTTGCCGGTCAAGGCCTTGAAGTGAGAGGCGTTCTTCACCACGTCGTCGCCCACCCGCATGATCACGTCGCCGCGTGCAAGCCCAGCCCGCGCCGCCGGGCCGTCGCCCACTGCCACGACCAGCACACCGCCCTTGGGCACCTCCAGCTGCTGGCGTTGCAGTTCGTCCAGATCGACGACCGCCAGTTTGAGCGGCCCGCCCTGGGCCGGTTCGCTGCGCCCGGCGCCCGGACTGGCCACCACGTCGCTGTTGGGCAGCGCGCCCACTGTCGCCTGGAGGGTGCGCTCCTTGCCGTCGCGCAATACCCGCAGCGACACCTTGGCGCCCACGTCGGCGCTACCGACCAGCGGTGGCAGGTCCCCGGCATCGACCAGCGGCACGCCGTTGAAGGCCAGAATCACATCTCCGGCGCCCAGGCCGGCTTTGGCGGCCGGACCCTTCGGGGTGACATCGGCGACCAGCGCGCCCCTGGGGCGATCCAGCCCGAAGGACTGCGCCAGGGTCGGGGTGACCGGCTGCACCGTTACCCCAAGGTAACCGTGCGAGGCATGACCTGACTTCTGGATCTGCTGCGCGGCGCGGATTGCCACCTTGATCGGGATGGCGAACGACAGGCCGACGGACCCGCCGGTACGGCTGTATATCTGCGAGTTGATACCGATGACCTGGCCCTGGGTATTGAACAGCGGTCCGCCGGAGTTGCCCGGGTTCACCGCCGCGTCGGTCTGGATAAACGGTACATACGCGTCGCTGGGCAAGGTGCGGCCCACGGCGCTGACGATGCCGGCCGTGGCGGTGTACTCAAGCCCGAACGGCGAGCCGATCGCCAGTACCCACTCGCCCACCTCCAGCCGGTCCGAGTCGCCGATCTTGACCACTGGCAGGCCCTTGGCCTTGATACGCAGCACCGCCACGTCGGTGCGCTCGTCCAGGCCGACCAGTTCGGCCTGTTCCTCGCGGTGATCGGACAGTTTGACCAGGATCTCGTCGGCATCCTTCACCACATGCGCGTTGGTCAGAATGGTGCCGTCGGAGGAAATCACGAATCCGGAACCGAGCGAGCGTGCCTGCCGCTGCTGGCCGCCGGGCGGCTGCCCGAAGAAGCGCCGAAAGAACTCGCTGCGCGGATCGTTCGGATCGAGCGGCATGCCGGGGAACATTTGCCTCTCGCGGACCTTCTGCGTGGTCGAAATATTGACGATGGATGGACTGACGTCCTTTACCAGCTGGGTGAACTCCGGCAACGCTGCCTGGACGCGACTGCCGGCAAGCGTCAGGACAGCCGCCACAAATAGCGGCACACAGCGCATTCTGGTCATCGATATCTCCATGGTGTGGCGGCGCCAGGCTCCGCAACGAACGAAAAAGGCTGCCCAGCCCAGGTTGAACTCAAAGTTGGGGACACAGCCTCAGATGGCCGGTGAACGCATTAGTTCCCGGCGGCGCGGCCAAACACTTAACTACCGCTACCTGGTCGGGCCTGCAGCAAGGCCAGCAACGCGGTCTCGTTCAGCGTGGTCACACCAAGCTCGGCGGCCTTGCTGGCCTTGCTGCCGGGGTTATCGCCAACCGCAACGAAGTCGGTGTTTTTCGATACGCTGCCGGTGACCTTGGCGCCGAGCTCCTGTAAGGCTGCCGTGATGACTTCGCGCGATTGCGAGAACGTGCCGGTGATGACGAAGGTCTTGCCGGCCAGCGCCAACGAGCCGGCATCGGCGTTGCGTTGCCCGGCCCCGTTGTCCGCGAATCTGATGCCGGCGGCCAGCAGGCGTCGGATAACCTCGACGTTGCGGGCGTCCGCCGCAAAATCGCTCAGGCGGTCGGTAATCTCCGGGCCAATGCCGCGCAGCGGCAGATCCTGCACTGGCAGGGCCGGCCGCTCGGGGTGATCGACGTTGTGCTTGCGGGCTTTCTGGTTGGCCTTGGCGATAGCCTGCTTACGCGCGTGAAGTTCAGCCCAGTCCTGCGCCAGTAGCGTCTCCAGATCGCCGAATTCGGCGCTCAGCAGGCGTGCCACTTCCTCGCCGATCAGCGGGATGCCGAGCGCGAAGATGAAGCGCGGCAACGTCGTTTGCTTGCTGGCTCCGATGGCCGCCATCAGGTTGCTGGCCGACAGCTCGGCCATGCGCTCCAGGCCCGTCAGGGTCGGTAGATCCAGCTGGTACAGGTCGGCCACGTCGTGCACCAGACCACGGTCCACCAGTTGCTCGATCAACTTGTCGCCCAGGCCGTCGATGTCCATGGCACG
Source organism: Immundisolibacter sp. (assembly GCF_041601295.1). NCBI lineage: Bacteria > Pseudomonadati > Pseudomonadota > Gammaproteobacteria > Immundisolibacterales > Immundisolibacteraceae > Immundisolibacter > Immundisolibacter sp. The sequence continues at coordinate 46,423 of NZ_JBFIII010000004.1, read as the reverse complement.
GCGGTTGGCGAAATGGGCAATGCCGGCCTTGATCTGCGCCGGGCAGTGCAAGCCGCCGCTGCAACGCGACACGGCATCCCCATCCACCCGCACGATGTCCGAACCGCACACCGGGCAATGCGTGGGCATGACAAACGGCTGCGCGTCGACCGGTCGGCGCTCCAGCACCACGCCGACCACTTCCGGAATGACGTCGCCGGCCCGGCGCACGGTCACGCTATCCCCGATGCGCACATCCTTGCGCCGCAGCTCGTCCTCGTTGTGCAGGGTGGCGTTGGTCACCGTGACGCCGCCGACAAACACCGGCTTCAGACGCGCCACGGGCGTTACCGCGCCGGTGCGCCCGATCTGCACCTCGATATTTTCGAGCACGGTCACGGCCTCCTCGGCCGGAAACTTGTGCGCCAGTGCCCAGCGTGGCGCGCGCGAAACGAAGCCGAGGCGTTCCTGCAGATCGACCCGGTCCACCTTGTAGACCACGCCGTCGACCTCGTAGGGCAAGTCCGCTCGCAAACGGCCAAGCTCAACGTAATAGGCCACACAGGCGTCAATGCCGGTCACCCTCTGGCGCTGTGCGCATACCGGCAGCCCGTATCCGTGCAGCAGATCCAGCCGCTCGCTGTGGCGATCGGGCAGGCGCCCGTCGACGCGGCCGTAGCCATAGCAATAAAAACGCAGCGGCCGCTGCGCGGTGATCCGTGGGTCGAGCTGCCGCAGGCTGCCAGCGGCGGCGTTTCGCGGGTTGGCGAAGGCTTTCTCGCCGCGACCGGCCTGCCGCGCATTCAGGCGCGCGAAGCCGTCGCGCGGCATGAACACCTCGCCGCGCGCCTCCAGCAGGGCCGGGGGATTGTTGCGCAGGCGCAGTGGAATGGCCGCGATAGTGCGGATGTTGGCGGTCACGTCCTCGCCGGTGCTGCCGTCGCCGCGCGTTGCCGCCTGCACCAGCACACCGTCCCGGTACAGCAGGCTGATGGCAAGACCGTCGAACTTGGGCTCGGCGTGGTAGTCGATTTCCCGTTCGCCGGTCAGCCCGCGCACCCGACGGTCGAAATCGCGCACCTCAGCGTCGTCAAAGGCGTTGCCCAGAGACAACATGGGTACCGCGTGCGTGACCGGGGCGAACGCCGCCGAAGGCGCACCGCCCACGCGCTGGCTGGGCGAGTCGGACGTCACCAGCGCCGGATATTGCGCTTCCAGCGCCAGCAGCTCGCGCATCAGCCGGTCGTATTCGGCATCCGGGATGCTTGGCGCATCCAGTGCGTAATAGCGGTGGTCGTGGTCGGCGATTTCGCGACGCAGCACGCCAACACGGGCAGTGGCCTCAGTCAGGTCCATGAACGCTCCGCCGCGCGCAGACAGGGTGTGGCCGCTCAGACACCGGCCAGGGCCACCGCCTCGTTGACATCCACCACCACCAGGCGCGATACGCCGGGCTCGGCCATGGTGACGCCGGTCAGCTGGCCAACCATCTCCATGGTGGTCTTGTTATGGGTGATGAGCAGGAACTGCACACGCGCCGACATTTCCTGCACCAGAGCACAAAAGCGCCCGACGTTGTGATCGTCCAGCGGTGCGTCGACCTCGTCCAACATGCAGAACGGGGCCGGGTTCAGCTCGAACAGCGCAAACACCAGGGCGATCGCGGTCAGTGCCTTCTCGCCGCCCGACAGCAGGTGAATGGAGCTGTTTCGCTTGCCCGGGGGGCGGGCGACGATGCGCACGCCGGTTTCGAGTACGTCCTCGCCCAGCATTTCGAGGCAGGCCTCACCGCCCCCAAACAGGCGCGGAAAAGCCGCCTTGAAGCCGTTGTCCACCTGCTCGAAGGTGTCCTTGAAACGGGCGCGGGTCTCGCGGTCCATGCGGCGCATGGCCTGCTCCATGGTTTCCAGGGCGGACGCCAGGTCCGCCTGCTGGGCATCCAGGTAGGCCTTGCGCTCGGCCACCTCGCGCTGCTCGTCAATGGCGGCAAGGTTGATCGGCCCAAGGCGCTCAATGCGTTGCGCCAGGTCCGCCAGTTCGCGCTCCAACTGGCGTTCATCCGCCTGGTCCGGTAGCTCGGCCAGCAACTGTTCGATATCCGGAGCAATCTCGACCGCCTGCTCCGCGAGGGCGGCATGACGAGTCTCGACCTCGGTCAGCTCCAGCCGCCGCGCCTCAAGTTCGGCCCGCCGCTCCTGTAGCGCGCGTTCGGCGACCAGCCGCGCCTGATCGAGCTCTCGCAGCTGATGATCGGCGCCAGCCACGGCTTCGCGGGCGGCGCCCAGCTGCCCGCTGGCCGCCTCCCGTTCGCCAAGACGGGCCTGCAAATCCTGCTCCAGACTGTGCTGCGGCACACTGGCCGTGCCCTCCTCCCGTTCCAGCGCCTGGCGCCGCTCGCCAATGCTGTCGCGCTGCGCGATCCAGCCGGCATAAGTTGTTTGCAGGGTGGCAACCTCGGTCTGCCAGGCCTGGGCTCGCAGGCGCAGGTCGTGCGTCTGTTCGCGGGTCTGCTCGTGCCCCGCCCGGGCGGCACGAAGCGCCGCCTCGGCCTGGCGCAGCGCCAGCTCGCTGCGCGCGCGCTGGTCGGCGAGCGAGGCCTGCTGGCGGACCGCCGTTTGGCCAGCCGTTTGGGCCGCAGCCAGATCCGCCGCGTCCTGGGTCGACTGGGTTTGCAGCTCCCCCAGCTCGTTGGCAATGGCGACATGGCGGGCCTGTGAGCGCTCCCGATGTGCCTGCGCGGCCGCCTGACGGGCTTGCAAGTCACCGAGTTGGCGCAGGCAGGCGCTGTGTTGCTCGCGGCTTTCACCGCGCAGCCTTTCGGCATCCGCAAGCCGTGTCTGCGCCTCGGCGCGGCGGGTTTCAAGCACCGCCAGGTCCTGCTCGGCTTGCCCCAGATTTGCTTGCAGCGCGGCGATTTGCGCATTGCGTTCAAGCACGCCGGAGCTGCCGCCGGTAGCCGGAATTGCCAGCCAGTTGCGCCCGACGCGCAGGCCGCTGGTGGTGACCAGACTCTCGTGCGGCGACAGGCTGTGGCGCGCCAGCAGCGCGGCGGCGATGCCGTCGGCGCGGCGCACGCCACCGATCAGGGCGCCAAGATCCTGCGCGCTGCGTACTGTTTCGAGCAGACCAGAATCCGGGATCGGTCCATCAGACTGGGCTTCGAGGAGCAACATCGAAGGCGCCTGCGCCAGCTCGGCTACCGGCAGAGCATCCAGGCTGGCCACTACCTGGGCTCCCACCCAGGGGCCGAGCGCTGCCTCAAGCGCCGTGTGCCAGGCTTCGTCGGCGTCGATTCCGGCCACCAGGGCCTGTGCCGCGATGTGCCGTTCGGCCAGCCAGGATTCGCCCTGGCCGGCATCAGCCAGGCCCCCCTGCTGCAGGGTCTCCAGGGCCGTCAGTCGGGCGCGCTGCTCACGCACCTGCGTCTGCACCTCCGCGAACTGGGCAGTCACTTCATGCACATCCGTGCGGCAGGATGTGATCTGCGCTTCGACCGCTGTCAGCGCCCGCTCGGCAGCGGTGGCCCGCTCGCTCAACTGGGCCAGTTGCGCAAGCAGATCGGCGCCATCGGCGTCCGCCACGCGACCTAGCTCTTGCTGTTCACGCAGCAGGCGTTGACCCCGCTCGTGACCGCGCGCCAGTTGCTCCTGCAGGCGGCGGGCACGCTCCTGCTCCAGCCGCTGGTGTTGAACAGCGGCGCCGACCGCCGCAACAGCCACGTCATGCGCCTGCCTGGCTTCGGTCAGGTCCGTTTCCGCGCGCGCAACTGCCGACGCCGCCTGTTGCAGCTCGGCGGACAGGCGCTGCTGGTCGCCCTCGGCGGCCTGCTGCGTCGTTGCCAGTTGTTCCAGCCGGGCCAGCGTCTGGACGCAGTGGTGATCGATCTGCTCGGCACTGGCGTCAAGACGCGCGAGTTCCTGCACCAGGCGCTCACGCTGCTCGCGCAGAGCAAGCAGCGCCTGCTCGCAGCGCGCCACCTCGGCACTGGTCTGGTAGTAAGCCTGCTGCCTTTCACCGAAGACAGCCGTCGCCTGGCGCTGCGCCTCGCGAGCAGCTTCAATCTGCGCCTCGGCCGCCCGCACCGCGGCGAGCGCCTGCTCCTGCGCCGTTGCGCAGCGCTCGACGTCGGCACGCCGCAGCGCGGCTGCCGCGGCAAGATCGCGCAGGCGCGCGCCGAACAATTGGCTACGCGCGCGACGCTCGCTGGTCTTGAGGTCACGAAATTTCTCGGCCGTGCGCACCTGCCGCTCCAGCGACCCCAGGCGCTGCGCCAGTTCCTCCCGCAGGTCCTCCAGCCGCGCCATGTTGTCGCGCGTATGACGGATACGCCCCTCGGTCTCCTGCCGACGCTCCTTGTACTTGGAAATTCCGGCCACTTCCTCGATGTAGGCGCGCAGTTCTTCCGGCCGTGCCTCGATCAGGCGCGCGATCATGCCCTGCTCGATGATGGCGTAGCTACGCGGCCCAAGGCCGGTACCCAGGAAAATGTCGGTAATGTCACGGCGGCGGCAACGGCTGCCGTTGAGGTAGTACACCGACTGGCCTTCGCGGGTCAGCTCGCGCCGCACGGCGATTTCGGCGTACGCGGCCCAGGGCCCACCCAGACTACCGTCGACGTTGTCGAATACCAGCTCGACGCTGGCCTTGCTGACCGGCTGGCGCGCGCTTGAGCCGTTGAAGATGACGTCCGCCAGGGCATCGCCGCGCAACTGCCGGGCAGAGCTTTCGCCCAGTACCCAGCGCACGGCGTCCACGACGTTCGACTTGCCACAGCCGTTCGGCCCCACCACGCCAATCAGCGCACCCCGCAGATGCAGCAGGGTCGGATCCACGAAGGTTTTAAACCCAGCCAGGCGGATGCTTTTGAGTTTCATGCCTATCGGCGTCTGTACAGTCGAAACCGCGGCGCGCGGCCGCCGTTGAAGTGGCACCCGCGCCCGCCGGATAATGCGTGCCCGCAACCCGCCCCGGAGATGTTCATGCCCAGTCCGCAGCGCGGCCGCTCGAAAACCCTGCCCGTCCGGGCCGACGGTGCGCTTGAAACGTTTGCCAACCCCTACCCCAATCGGGACTACACCATCCGCATGCGTTGCCCGGAATTCACCTGCCTGTGTCCGATGACCGGTCAGCCGGACTTCGCCACCATCCACCTCGAATACGTGCCCGACCGGCTATGCGTGGAACTGAAATCGCTGAAATTGTATCTGTGGTCGTTCCGCGAACAAGGCGCTTTCCACGAGGCCGTGACCGGCCGCATGCTGGACGATCTGGCAGCGGCCACCGCGCCACGGTTCATGCGCGTCACTGCCGAGTTTCTGGTCCGTGGCGGCATCTATACCACGGTGGTCGCCGAGCACCGCCAGCCGGGCTGGACCGCGGCGACGCCGGTTACCTTGGTCTGAACGTCCCCGGCAAGGCCAGGCCCGGGCCCCAGGGCAAACGCTCTGATGCCCCATCGGCCCTCAATCGGCCCTCAATCGGCCGGAGCAATTTGTAACATCAGCGGGCGTTGGTTGTTGGCTCCCTCGGCGGCCCAGCCCCCGACGTACACCCGTCCGGCGTTATCGCGAGTGATCGATCCGTAAAGAAGAACTCTCTGCAACCCCCCGGTATCTATCGGAGAAACGGCGGTATCGCCGCTGGCCAGATCGGACACTATCCATTCGAAATCTCTTGGACGCCGACGGGCCACCCCAGCCAGCCAGTTATCACCACCCAACGAAAACAGTGATGGAATGTAGCTTTTTCCATTCGGGTGGAACCAACCCAGACCGGTAACGAGGGCCGGACCGTTGCCAGACGCCTGAATCGAGTACAGGTAACCGGCATGGCTTGTAAACACCATGCGGCCATCCGGAAGATAGGCCAGGCCGACAATGCCGTGATTCATTCCTGTTGATCTTTCCTTGTCCAGGTAGTGATCCAGCGGCGTGTCCGCCAGCTCATTCAGATCCTGGTCATATTCCACCAGGCTTGCCGATACCAGGCCGTTTTTCCGTATGGTCAGTCGCGGTACGAATGCGTGGCCGCGAACATCGGCAATGAAATTGCGCGAAACGTGACCCTTGGCCGAGCCGACCACGACACGCTTGACCTGCTTTTCAACCGTATCGTACTGATACAGGACGTGATCCCAGTAGCCCAGGGCATAGATATAACGCCCAACGCCACTGACGGCGACCAGCCCTTCGGGGGTCGTCAATAAATGTTCCCAGGTGCGCGTCTTCGGGTGTATTCGCCACAGGTGTCCGCCCCAGCGCGGCAAGGCGCTGCCGTCCTCCCGTTCTCCGTCTTCGTCGGTGGAGGCGAAATACAGCCAGCCGTCGCCGCCGGGGACGATCTTCGAGTGAATCTTGATCTGCCCCTCTCCCTCGCGCAGCAGCCCGGCGGCTTTTAGCCGGTCGACCACGCCGCCATGATCGTGCCAGGCATCGGCCACCGGGTCGTACTCGACCAGATGCGCGCTCATCCCGGCGGACTGAGCCGAAATTCCCACCCAGATGTGCCCGGTTGAGTCACGCCCGGTGGCGCCCCAGATGCTGGTGCCATCTTCTATCTTGGGCAGTGACAGCTCCCGCACGACAGGCGCGGCGAAAGGCGCATTGGGCGGGTCCGCGAACCAACTGCCGGTCTGGTCTGCGTAGTGGTTGTCGGCTGGCGGAGCCGCGTTAACCCGTCCACAGCCCAGAACCAACATGACCGTGACGATTGCGGGGGCGAACACGGACCCTGCGGTCCGCCGGGCGGTACCCGTTGCGTCCGCCATTGGGGACCCAGCCGGACTTTTAGAGCGCCTGGGCCGGTCGTTCACGGTAGCCGGGTTGCCATACGCATGCTTACCCGACGTGCGCCGGGTGCCGTGGGGACCCATCATCCTGCGATGACCTTCAAGCAGCGAGGGGTTCAGGGACAACACCGTCACAGCGCGAAGCGTTCAAATCGCTTACGGTTGATTTTTCCCCGTATGCCATCAAGCCGCTGACCGGTATCTTCCAGCTGGGCCAGACGCTCGTCCGGGTGCGGATGGGTTTTGAACAACATGCTCACGCTACGGTCTTCCCGCGACAGGTGTGCCAGATCCTGCAGCACCGCCGGTAACCCAAACGGGTCGTACCCGGCGCGCGCCGCCAACACCATGGCCAGCCGGTCTGCCTCGTACTCGGCATTCTGGTCCAGCGCGCGGGAAAAAATTTCGGCGCCGGTCCCGATCAGCCGTTTTACCTGCTCGCTTCCCGCCACCTGCCCGGAAAGCACTTTCCCTCCCTGATCCAGCAGGCGGCTTTGCTCCAGAATCTTCAGATGATGTTTTTGGACCACATGGGCAATCTCATGCGCCAGGACGCCCGCCAGTTCGCTTTCGCCGCGCAACTGACGGTACAAGCCCCGGGTGATGAAGACGTAGCCACCTGGAGCCGCAAAGGCATTGATGTCCGGCGATTCGATAACGCCAAAATGCCAGGCAAGGTCAGGACGCTCGCTCTGCAGCGCGACCCAAACGCCCACGCGATTCACATACTTCTGTAAAGACGCGTTCTTGACCAGTGGTGCCGCGCCCAAAAGAGTGCCGGCAGCCCGCCTCCCGACAGCCTGTTCCTCTTGCGGCGAAATGCCGCCCAATACCCGCTGGATTTGGGTCGCCGCGCCCTGCGCCGACTCGGGCAATACCTCGACCGTATCCGGCTGTCGGATTTTCTCGACTTTCTCCCACAGATCCTCGAACAGACCAGCACCACAGGCGGCGCCGGTCAGCCCCAAAAAAAGCAGCGACGCTGTCGCCAAATCCCTGCCAGAACGCCAACCCGCGGTTTTGTCTCGTTCAATCCGCATTGGCCTCAATCCTGGGGCCGGGCCGCAAGCCCGCCGTCACGGGCGAATTTCTTCGCCTGCGAACGACTCACGGCATAGGCATCGAGTTTCTCAAGCCCGGCCTCGTCGTAACGGGCCAGTCGCATGTCCTTTTCGCTCAGACCGCGAATGCCAGTGGTTGAAACCACCTGCCCGGTCCCCGCCCGGCCGGTGGCCAGCGCCGCCAACTCGCCCATGTCGACAGCAGCTTTGCGCGCCCGCGCGCGGCGAATGCTGAGCATGTGTACCCAGCCGTCGAGCTTGCCGCTGGTCACTTCATACCAACCGCCACGCTTGTGTCGTATCTCGACCGCGTCGCCACGCGCGAGAACCCCAAGCGTGGGTGCATCACGAAACGGCGCTTCCCTGAGCTCGGTCGCTTTTCGAGTCGTGCCCGGCTCTGCGCCTGACGCCGACGCGCTCATGATTGACAACCCGATGACACACACGACCAGGGCCTGTCCTGTCCAGTTCATGAAACACCCTCCCCGGGCCGATCCAGTTTCTCTTGCCAGGCCCGTAGCGCGTCGGCGAACAGAACCCGCCAGCCACCGGCCGCCGCAGGGCCACCCACAATCCCGCCTTCGTGCGCGTACCAGTCTACCGCCTGCTTGTCCCCGTCCTGCGGCACTTCCACGGATGCGACGATCCGATCGATCTCGGCCAGCGCCCGCGCGCGGGCCACCTCGTCCGCGGCTGGAATCACCCAGGAAATCGCCAGAGTATGTTCGAACAGAGACCAAAGCCCCTTCTGGCGACCATCGATAACATCCACGCTGACGTGCCCCGTGCCGAGCCTGGCAAGCTGGCCCCGCCAATGCCTCACAATGCGCCCTGGCGCCACGCGGCCGGTGCTCGGGGCGCGAATCAGCAGTACAAAGGCGTCAAGCGCCCCGGCTTGCCCCAGCGATTCGCGCACGGCGCTGGTTTCCAGGATCTTGCGTGTCGCGACACCGTACAGGCGAGCAACCGCGTAGTAAGCCAGCACAATGGTGAATGGCCCGGTCAGGTTGATGTAGGTGTGGCCGAGATTGATACTGGCGTAGCTGCTTGCCAGCAAGGTGACCTCGAAGGTTCCGACCACCCGGTCCAGTTGGTGGCCTTCCGGGTTGCGAAAAATCGACAAAGCGATGATCCAGACGATTATCGCCGCCAGCAAGGGATAGAGGATGCGCCCTTCCGGAAAGCGCAGGTAATCGTCGTTCAACAGGTTGTCGATTGCCGTGGCAAGAATTTCCACACCCGGATGCAGGCTACTCATCGGGGTCGGCTTGATATCGAACAGGCTGGGGGCCGTTGACCCGATCAGCACGATCTTGTCTGTAAATTCGTCGGGCGGACGTGTGCGTTCGCGGCTGAGCAAATCGTTGAAAACGTCGGCGAAGCTCACCGTCGTATAAGAAAAGGGCGGACCGCGCCAATTGATCAGGATGCTCGGCGTATCAGGTTCGTTCAGACCGAGGTCGCGGATTAACCGGGCCGGCAGGGACGGCATCCGCCAGCCATGATCATTACGGTAAATCAGATACCGGCGGGCAACGCCGTCGCCGTCCGGGTAAATGTTATGCAGGCCCAGCCGCCCGCCGCGCAGTATGGACGGGAAGTGCGGGACCACGACGGCGACCGTGGCGCCCTCCCGGGCCTGCCCGGAGATGGGCGAAACGCCGGGTATTCTGGCCAGTTCAAGCTCGCTCAGGGAATCGCTGGAAGGATCCAGGCGGAGCAGCGGGAAATAGGCGTTTTCGAAGGCCGCGACGGCAGCGTCGAAATAGTCGTCGCTGTCGGGGTTAAAGACGTCCGGATCACTGAACAGAATGTCGAATACCACGGCCCGAGGTTGCTGGGTTTCAATCCGTTCCAGAAACTCGCCGAGTATCTGGCGCGGCCATGGCCAGCGCCCGTACTCCGGCGCCAGCGCGGCCAGGCTCGCTTCGTCGATGTCCACGATGACGATATCCGGGTCGGCTTCCGGCACCAGGACCCGATAGCGCATCATGACGTCGAACGCCCCGTGCTGCATCCTGGTCGAGATCTGCAGATACGCCGCGTCGAGGGCGATCAGCCCTGAGAACAAAACCGCCAGATACAGGTAAAACGCGTTTCGCCAGCGCCTGGCCACAAAAACCAGCAGCGGTGAAATGGCTCGAACAAGAAAATTGTAGAAGACGACGACCGGGTTCATGCGGCAGTCCAAAGCCCCCGGCCTGCGCCTGATCGAAGCGTCTGTCTCGCTTGGCTGTCACCGGCTGGAGCGTCCCGTTCCGCCCGCCCCCCGGACACAGTAAGTCGACCCCGCGTCCGGCGCCTGATCAATAGCCTTTGGTAAAAATGGTGCCGGGACATCTGGGGCATGGCGGGATGTGCCGGGTGCTCTTCAGATGCAAGGTCTGGCCGCAACCCTGGCAGGTCAGGGTACCGGCGGACGACATCTCACCGGTCTTGTAGGTAAGCGTCTGTTTGGTTCTCTCGCCGAGGGCACCCAACGCATTACCACTTAGTTCCAGCGCTGCGGCAAGGGAGGAAAGCGCCCCGGCCCCGACGCGAGCCGGGTGAAACCGGTCCTTGGCTTCATTGCCCAGTCGTTGAGCATCGGATATGACCTGGTCCAGGTCACGACCCAGGTATTGGCTCAATTTCCCGCCTTGTTCCGAGCTGAATTCACCGAGCGCGACCAGGTATTCGTGGGCCTTTTCCAGGGCGATCGACATCGATTCACGCCCCCGCTCCTTTCCGGCCAGGTAAAGTTCGCTGAATTTACCCGCCAACAGGTCGTACTGGCGCGCCAAGCGGTCCTTGTCCTTATCGTCGGCTTCCATGGCAATCCCTTTATGAACGCAGCGGGAGAAGCGATACCTGATACCCGGCAGGCCGTGAAAAAAGCAGGTGGAAATCCTTAGACCCTGAGGCCGTCGGGCATTGCGAACGACACACGGAACAGCGCTGCCCGGGCGGCTGTTCCCTGTAACTGCTGCCGCTATGAGCGCTGGGCAATTTCTCTACCATAGCCGTGATGTGTGGCCGTCTCGCCCTGCATTCTGACACGCGCCGGATTCCCGCGGCGACCGCCATGTCCGCCGATCGACCCGCCGCGCCCGTGCCGCGCCACAACGTAGCAACGACCAGTTGCAGCCGTCACCCCGACCAGCCAGAGCCAATTTCCCGATAGCGTTGTTGCGTTCCCAATCAGGCGAACCCACCCCAACCGATGTGGTAGCGTTCCCAAGGACTTCTCCGCGGAACCAGCGCAATGATCAGCCAAATTACTACGGCCATGCTTATCCTGTTGATGTTCGGCATGGGCCTCGGGCTGACCACCCTGGATTTTCGCCGCGTGGCGGAGGTTCCAAAAGCCACCCTGATCGGGCTATGCGGACAACTCCTGTTGTTGCCGGCACTGGGTTTTGCGCTGTGCCTCGCTCTCAACCTGTCCCGGGACCTCGCCATGGGCGTCATGTTACTGACCCTGTGTCCAGGCGGTGTACTGTCAAATTTGTTTACCCTGCTGGGCCGTGGCGATGTGGCGTTGTCGGTAACCATGACCACCATCTCCAGCATGGTGACCGTATTCACTCTGCCGATAGTGCTTAACATCAGCCTGTTGGCATTCAGTGATAGCAGCGTGCAATTTAGGCTGCCCGTGCTCCAAACCGCATTGCAGATTTTGGTGGTGACCATCATTCCGGTATCGCTGGGAATGGTGGTGCTACACCGCGCACCGTTCTTTGCCCAGCGGGCCAGTCGCTGGGTGCGCACCAGCTGCACGATTTTCCTGCCACTGGTGATTGGCGGCATACTGTTCAAGAATGGTGGAGAATGGCTTAGTAATTTTGCCAAGGCGGGCGCCTTGGCCGTGACCCTGAACCTGCTGGCGATCGTATTGGGTTACTCGTTGGGCAAACTGAGCAGGCTGGACGCGAGACAGGTACGAACATTATCGATTGAAGTGGGCGCGCAAAACGCCATGCTCGGCGTCACCATTGCTCTCAGTCCTTTCCTGCTGAATAGCCCGCAAATTGCCATCGTGCCATCCATCTACGCAGTTACCATGGTGATTATGCTGTGGGCTTATGTCACTCTAACAAACCGCTCACAGGATAATCGCTTAGTCGAGGCGAGTGCTCCGGTCAAATAGTCCGTTTTAACGACGGTAGACCGCGCATTGTGGTTATTGCAAAACTTAATTGATGCGAAACGCCTAATGCGCGGATACGGGATCTTTAGTTCTAGACGCGCTTTTTGAGGCCGGACCAAGGGATAGTTTCCATTGCCGCAGTTTATTTTCTATTGTTCTGGTTGTATATATCGAGGGGTTGGAACGCTTTACACTCTGTTCTTCTTCCCATGTAGTAATCAAGGATTTAGCTTGGCGGAACGCATCGATAAAGTCGGAAGAATTCTCAAGAGATTTTTCGAAATATGCCCGGCCAAAATAGGTAAATTTTTCATCATCACCACATCCAAACGATGTGTTGTCGGCCGCCGCCGATGTCAATATAGCCGTGGTATCATTCTTAAGCGGGTTTATAAATACACCAGAATGGCAGGCCGATATCACAACAATCTTATGCTTGATCCCACTACTTACGAGAATTTTCGAAAGTTTGTCAGGACTAAGGCCCTCGAGAGTTAATCCGCTATGGCCTAGCGCCAAACCATTTTCCTCGCTGCCGTGACTGGTCGCATAGATGAACAAGATGTCTTCCTCCTTATCCATTACTTCTGAAAGGCGCATAATCGCATGGTCGATGCTGGTTATTGTCGCCAATGGCCTTTGATCTATATTGCGTCGGCTGTTAACCAGATAAATAGATCTTTCAGCGGTGTCGAATAAGTGAGAAAATTGCGTTTCAATAAAGTTTATTTCTCTCCGAAATACCTCTTGCTCACCCCACCCGGCAATGCCCAGAACATACAGGTCCGGTCGATCGGCAGCGCCGGGGCGGATACGGTCAAGAGCCTCCTCTAGCAAGCGCTGTTGATTATACAAGGCCCATTCCGATATATTCTCGGGTGAATGAACGGTGACATTTCTGTCCCCTTCAATCAGACTATCCATTGCCCATTTTCCAGAAAAATTCTTTACCCCATCAATGGGATCTTTGTATTCAAAATGACCCTTCCCGTGTTTTTGGCCGTAGGAAAACTCACCTATGTATTTATTACCATTTTTTACAGTCAAAGCGCCTTGACCGTCATACTGGTCATACCGAAATCCGCCTTTATAGTGGGTACCATCGACCCCAATAAATTCGCCTGTACCGTTTAAGTTGCCTTCCTTAAAAAAACCTTTCCACTGGTTGCCGTCGTTATCTTTTTTTATGCCGTCGCCAGAGGCCACCCAATCGACAAAATCACCCACAAAAGCGCCATTATTTTTACTGGTGTACGAGCCCTTTCCGGTAAATTTACCTTTCACAAAAAACCCGGAATACACCTCCTTACGAGATGTTTCATATATACCCTGACCATGCATTTGGCCGTCTTTAAACTCACCCGTATATTTATCGCCATTCGCGTAGGTAATTTGCCCATTTCCGTGCCGCAGGCCACCGCGTGTAACTTGTCCAAGGTATGTACTGCCATCGGGCATAGTCCATCGCCCTTGGCCTTCTTGCTGGCCCATGACAAATACGCCACTATAGGCAGACCCGTCCTGATAGATTACCTTACCGATACCGTGTTCAAGGCCGTCCAAATAAGAACCCTCGTAGGTATGGCTATTGGGCAAGATGAGTTTGCCGTGCCCGTTGAATAAGCCATTCCCGAATTCCCCCTGATACTCGACACCGTTGCGCCAGCTTAGGCGGCCTTTTCCGGACAGAATACCCTCGCCGTCCACTTCACCCACATAGCTACTTCCGTCGGCAAAGGTTAGTTTTTTCTGCATCAACGGTTTTATGGCGCTAAGGCCCAAATCGCTTTGCGTAAAGAGCAGCAGTGCGCTAAGAAATCCAATGCTAATAAAGCCTGTGTGCAAGGTAATTTTTCGCATTGTTTTATCGATATCCGTTTTTTGGTGAAGTCCAGCGGCCTTCGGCAGGCCTGGTTTACGCAAACCCAATAATCAATTTGCTATCCTGATCCAGCATAATCGAAAAACAGGCAGTGCTAAACAGGGTGAAACGCCCCGGCCTTTCCGGAGGCTCCCACCTCTGACAGGATGGAGTCATGAAAATGTTGAACACATACTCTCCGCCCGATCGGCCCGTAAGCCAAGACGGGTTGGTTCCCCAGTGCAACCGCGGTATGCAGTACGTGTCGATCCGCTACACCGGGCGTTTGGCCGAAGCCGGTGTCGAACCGTCGGTGGGCAGCGTCGGGGACTTCTTACGACAACACACTGACCGAGATTATCAAAGGTCGAGGTGATTCATCGCCAATCCTGGAAGAAACGGCAGGCGATGGAGCCGGCCACGCTCGAATGGGCGGACTGCTTCAACCATCGCCGGCTGCTGGCGCCGATTGGCCACCGGCCACTGGCACAAGTCGAAGCGGTCTACTATCAGCAACTCATGGCGCACCATGGCGGCATGACTCAAACCAATGGGTCTCCGGACTTCCCCGGGCGGTTCAGTATTCAGACCCTGCACATATGGAGAACACAATGTACAACCCGCATGGCGAACGCCTTACCTACCACTGCGGACAACAGACATTCAGCGGTTACTTGAACGTGGACCGGGCTGCCGGCAGCGAACGACGCCCCGGCATCCTCGTAGTTCACGAGGCATTCGGCATTACCGAGCAGACCCAGCGTTGTACCGACCGGTTGGCGGCCTTGGGCTATGTAGCGCTGGCGGTCGACATGTACGGTAACGGCAATATCGCCACCAGCGTCGACCAGGCCATGGGTTGGATGCAGCCATTGCTCGACGACATGCCGGAAATTGTCCGTCGTTTTGACGCCGCCAAGGCACAGCTGCAGGCACATCCGAAGGTCGATCCCAGCCGTATCGGTGCGATCGGCTATTGCTTTGGCGGCAGCGTCGTCCTGTACATGGCTCGCATCGGCCAGGCGCTCGGAGCCGTTGTGAGTTTTCATGGCGGCCTGGGGCCCAGCACCCCGCCCGCGCCGGTACCGATCGAAGCGAAGGTTCTCGTGTGCACCGGAGAGGCAGATCCGTTTGTCCCTCGCGACGACCTGGTGGCGTTTGAAGCCGCACTGCGTGCCGCCGGGGCGGATTTCGAGATCGCGTCCTATCCTGGGGCGATGCACAGCTTCACCAATCCGGAAGCCACCGCCCTCGGGGAGAAATACGGCATGCCTTTGGCGTACGATCAGGCCGCGGATACGGATTCCTGGCAACGCATGCAGCGTCTGTTCGAGAGCGCCTTTGCAGTTGCCTGAAAGGGCGTAACGCACGGAGGATTGCCAAGCCACCTGGCAACGCTATCCGTCCTGGAAACACCAAGAGCTACCGTGTGTGTCCGGTCACCTGAACATGATGCTAAAAACTCCCTCCGATAGGCCCGTCCCCCTATAGCCAGGGTGGACCAGCGCAGCGGCAAAAAGCCGTCGCACCGTGGGGAGGGAGCATTGTTCGGGAAACGTAGAAGTATTCATCGTTTCCGGAGAGTTGACGCGCTAAGAGGGTGTAGACAAAACAATTTATACTGTCACCGTACTGTGCGGATGAGACCACAGGAGGTGACGAGATGTCGAAACGTGGGCGCCCGAAGCGGCTTGGGCCGCCGGATGTAGAGATTCTGCAGGCGTTGGTGGCGGACCGGCCGCTGGCGACGCTGGGCCAGCTGACGGCGGCCTTGGTCGAGCGTGGCGGGCGCTCGGTGCACCCGGCGACGGTGCGTGCCGCCCTGCGCGAGGCCGGCATCCAGCGCGTGCGCGGCACGCCCGTACCGGCGCACGGCGCCCAGCTTCCCCGCTACGGCTATACCGCCCGCCACCGGGCGCAAGCGCCCGAGCAGCGCTATCCCAGCTCCCTGACCGACGCCGAGTGGGCGCGCGTGGCGGACCTGTTTGAGGCGCCGGACGGGCCCGGCTTGCCGCCGCGGCACAGCCGCCGCGCGCTGGTCGATGCCTGTTGCTACGTGGTGCGCACCGGCTGCGCCTGGCGTCAGTTGCCCAACGAATTTCCGCACTGGGACAACGTCTACAAGACCTTTCGGCGCTGGAGCGCGCAGGGTAAGTTCGAGGCCCTGCACGACCGCCTGCGGGCGCAGTGGCGCGAGCGCATTGAGCGCACGGCGGCGCCCAGCGCAGCCGTGCTGGATGCCCAGTCCACGCGCAGCTCGCCGCAGGGAGGGGCACACGGCTATGACGCCGGCAAGAAGGTCAAGGGCCGCAAGCGCAACCTGGTGGTCGACACGCTGGGTCTGCTGCTGGCCGTCAGCGTCACGGCCGCCAGCGTGCAAGACCGGGATGCGGCCCACGGCGTGGTCGCCCGCGCCGTGGCCAAATACCCGACCGTGCAGACCCTGTTCGTGGATGCCGGCTACGCCGGCACCTGTGCCGGCACGCTGCACGATCAACACGGCTTGACGGTCGATGTCGTGCGCCATCCGGCCAACCGCAACGTGGGCCGTTGGCAGGTGCCCGGGCAGGGCGAGCTGTTTGCGGTGCCGACCCGCGCCGATGGCTTCGTGGTCCTGGCCAAGCGCTGGGTGGTGGAGCGCACGCACGCCTGGAACGAGCGCGCGCGGCGCCTAATCATGCACCATGACCGCCTGCCAGCGGTCTCGGAAGCCTGGGTCTGGCTCACCGAAGCACGCCTGCTGCTGCGCCGGCTGGCCGGATAATTGTTTTGTCTACACCCTCTAAGGGGACGCTGAAGTATTCAGTGTTTCCCGCAGCGCAAGGATGCGCTGGCAAAATCTGTGGCTGCAAGCCACGGATTTTGTGAGCCATCGGAAAACCACGCTTTTCCGACGGCGGGCGCTGAGAAATCCAGGACTGATTTATTCAGCGCTTCCCTAAATCTCTGGGCAGGTCGGGCGTTGCCCGCAATCTATTGCCGAGGGGACGCGTCGTCCTTTACCGGCTTCCACTCTCGCGCCAGCCGCCGAGCCTCGGCGATCTGCTGCGGCGTCATCATCTCGGCCAGGCTGTCGCGAACGTCAATCGCCATGTGCCGGAGGCCCATATCCGATGGAGATGGCGGAAAGCGAGTAATGGCCAGATCGATCCACTTATGCGCCTGTACATAATCCTCCGGCACGCCCTTGCCTTCGGCATAGCTGAAGCCCAGACGCAGCTGAGCGGAGGCATTTCCCTGTTCGGCAGCGCGTCGATACCATTTGACAGCCTCGTGGTAGTCCTGCCGAACGCCGTGCGCTTCCAGGGCCGAAGACCCGAGGGGATGCTGTTCCTCGGAGAGGCTTCGGTCACCGGCCAGGATGTACCACTTGACGGCCTCGGCGTAGTCCTGCGGCACACCCTGGCCATTAGTGTAGATATTCCCTATGCGGATCGGCAACCGAGCTTCAGCCTGCGCAGCAGACAAGCGGTACCACTTGTTGGCCTCAGCATAGTCCTTGGGCACGCCCTGGCCATTTTCGTACATCAAGCCGAGGGTGAACTGGGCCATGGCATTGCCCTCGTCTGCTGATGTTTTCATCTTGCGCGCTGCAATGGCGTAGTTGCCACGGTCATAGGCGGCGAACGCGTCGTCGAAAGAGTCTGAAACAGCCAACAACGGCACCGTGACCAGCGCAACCATGCTCGCGACCAGCACTGCTGTCAGCCTTTTCTTGGTTTGCATGCGTGTCCCCGCGTCCGGCTTACGCTTCCGTGGCCATTCGCCCCGGGCACTGTTCCGGCAGTTTAATCCGGGCAAGCGGCCGACAACATCCCCGATCCCGGACAGCCGGAACTAACCGACGCGACCCCGGTCCCGTTGGGGATCGGCGACCCATGCAGCATTCAAGCCGCGCATCGGACTTGAGCCCAACGTTTATAGCGGTCCCATAATGCAAAAAGGCCAGTCTTTTGGACTGGCCTTGTCGCGTCTCTCTTTAGTGGTAGCGGGGGCAGGATTTGAACCTACGACCTTCGGGTTATGAGCCCGACGAGCTACCGGACTGCTCCACCCCGCACCGGAAGAGCCGAGGATATTACAGTCCTATCCCCGTTTTAGCAAGGCCAAGAGCCAAAATCCGGCCCCGACCAAGCGCGCTAAAACACCGCCCGACATAAGGCCAGCAGCGGCGCCGGGAACACGCCCAAGCCCAGCAACAGGGCACCGTTAACGCCCATGAAAAGCCGCGCATCGAGCGCCGGGACGAGTGCCATGGCAGGTTCTTCCGGCGCGTCGAAATACATGACCTTGATGACGCGAAGGTAATAGAAAGCGCCAATCACGGAGAACACCACCGCCAGTAATGCCAACCACAGTAGATCCTGCTGCATTACCACGCGGATGACGCCCAGCTTGGCGTAAAAACCAACGGCTGGCGGTACTCCGGCGAGGGAGAACAGTACCACCAGCATGACCAGCGCCAGCCACGGCGAACGCCGGTTCAAACCGCGAAAGTCCTCGATACGCTCCGCCTCGAAGCCGGCGCGACTGAGCAGCATGATCATGCCGAAGGCCGCCAGGCCGGTCAGGACATAGGTGATCATGTAAAACAGCGCCGCCGCCATGCCTTCGGCGCCACCGGCCAGTACGCCCATCAGGAAAAAGCCCATATGCGACACGGTGGAGTACGCCAGCATGCGCTTGAGATTGACCTGTGCAATGGCAACCAGATTGCCTATTGCCAGCGACACGACCACCAGAATCACCAGCATCGTCTGCCACTGCTGTACCAGCGGTGCGGCCACGCCTACCAGCAGTTTGAGCACCAGCACGAAAGCCGCAAGCTTGCTGATGGTGGTAAGAAACGCCGTCACCGCCGTAGGCGCGCCGTGATAAACGTCGGGCAGCCACATGTGAAATGGCGCCACACCCAGCTTGAAGCCAACGCCGACCAGCAGCATGGCAAGCGCAAGACCCAGCAGGGCGGAAAAATCCCCGCTGCGCGCGTGCTCACCCACCAGTTGACCCACTGTCACCAGATCTAGCGAAGCGGTGACGCCGTATAGCAGCGACATGCCGTACAACAGCAAACCCGAGGCCAAAGCACCCAGAAAAAAATACTTGATGGCTGCCTCGCTCGCCTCGCTGCTGTCGCGGTGCAGGGCGACCAATGCATAAGACGACAGGGACAGCACTTCGAGACCCAGATACAGGACCAGCAGACTGCCCGCGCTGGCCATGATCAGCATGCCCAGCAGCGCAAACAGGGACAGCAGCAGGTACTCGCCGGTAAGCAAGCCGCGCTCGCGCAGGTAATCACGCCCGTACAGAAGCACGCCGAACATGATCAGCAGCGCCATCGCCTTCACCACCAGCGCCACTGCATCCACCGTGTAGTGGCCACTCAGGGCACTGGTCGACCCGTGGTAGGTGTTGACCAGCACCACCAAGGTGCCCAGCACCGAAAGCTGTGAAGCGACGTAGGTGTTGCTGCGCTGCCGCCCCGGCCAGAACAGGTCGATCAGCAGTACCACGCATGCCGCCAGCAGCAGGAAAATCTCCGGTAACGCCGGGGCAAGTTCAGGAACGGGAAATGCCATGTCGGATGCGTACCTTTGATGCGTTTCAGAGCGCGAGCTTGCCGCGCTGCAGATGGACGAGCAGGTTGTCCACCGAGCCGTGCATCACGTCCAGCAAGGGATTGGGCCATACGCCCAGTGCCAACACCACCAGCGCCAGCAGCGCCAGCACCACGAACTCCTCGACACCCGCATCCTTCAGCGTGGCCACCTTGGGGTTTGCCACCGCGCCGAAGATGACCCGCTTGTACATCCAAAGATTGTAGGCAGCGCCCAGCACCAGACTGCTGGCCGCCAGAAATGCAATCCAGAAGCCGTTTTCGAACGCCGCCAGTATGACCATGAACTCGCCGACGAAGCCCGACGTGCCCGGCAGCCCGGAGTTGGCCATTACAAACAACATCATGAAGGCCGCGAATATCGGCATGGTGTGGACCACGCCGCCGTAGTCGGCGATCTGTCGGCTGTGGACACGGTCGTACATGACGCCTACGCACAAGAACATGGCAGCCGAGATGAAGCCATGCGACACCATCTGGACCAGTCCACCCTCTATGCCCTGGGCGCTGAACAGGAATATGCCGAGTGTGACGAAGCCCATGTGCGAGATAGACGAATAGGCAATCAGCTTTTTCATATCCTGCTGCACCAGCGCGACGGCGCCGATGTAGACGATGGCGATCAGCGACAGTGCGATCATCAGGCCGGAAAACGCCACGCTGGCATCGGGGGTGATCGGCAGCGACAGACGCAAAAAGCCATAGCCGCCCATCTTGAGCATGATCGCCGCCAGGATCACCGAACCGCCGGTAGGCGCCTCGACGTGTGCGTCGGGTAGCCAGGTATGTACTGGCCACATGGGAATCTTGACCGCAAACGCGGCGAGGAAGGCCAGGAACAGCAGCTTCTGCGTAGGCAGGTCGAGCACGACACGGTGAAAATCGAGCAGGCTGAAGCTGCCGGTTTTCAGGTGCAGGTAAATCACGGCCAGCAGCAGCAGCACCGAGCCGAGGAAGGTGTACAGGAAAAACTTGATGGTGGCGTAGACCCGGTTCGGACCACCCCAGACCCCGATGATGATGAACATCGGAATCAGCATCGCTTCCCAGAACACGTAGAACAGCACCGCGTCGACCGACGCGAACAGGCCGATCATCAGCGCTTCCATGGCCAGGAAGGCTCCCAGATACTGACTGAGCTGGCGCTCCACCGACACCCGCGCCATCACTACCACCAGGATTGTGATGAAGCTGGTGAGCAGAATGAACGGCAACGCAATGCCGTCTATTCCCAGATGGTAGTAAATTCCAAACGACTCTACCCAGGCCACCCGCTCGACAAACTGCAAACCACCGTTGGCCGTGTCGAAGCCGATATACAGCATCAGGGTTATGACACCCTCAATCAATGCCACCAGCAGCGCCAGATGGCGCGCCAGGCCCGGGCGCGAATCGCCGGCCAAGGTCCATACCAGCACCGCGCCGAGCAGTGGCGTCCACACGGCGAGACTCAACAGGGGCAGGGTTTCGCTCATGGTGCGCTCAGAAACTCACGTACCAGATCATGCCCAGCAGTGCTGCCAGGCCGATGATCATGGCAAAGGCGTAGTGGTACAGGTAGCCGGTCTGGATATGCCGAAGCGCCCCGGCCAAGCGGCCGATGGTCCGCGCCGTGCCGTTGACCGCCAGACCGTCGATCAGCGCGGCATCGCCTACGCGCCACAGCAGGTTGCCGATACCACGCAGGCCACCGGCAAACACCGTCTGGTTGAAGTCGTCAAAGTAGTATTTGCGCTCGAAAATGTGATGGATCAGCGAGAAGCGGCGGCGCACCAGCGCCGGCCATTCGGGACGCAGTAGATAGAACACCACCGCTGTGCCCGCGCCAGCCAGCATCAACCAGAACGGCAGTGCCGTGAACCCATGCAGGGCAAACGCGGCCGCGCCGTGGAAGTGCTCCCCGAACTGAGCCAGCGTGGTGTGCTGCGGCAGGATATGGATGGCATTGCCGAAATAATCGCCAAACAGCATCGGGCCGATCAGCGGCGCGCCAATCAACACCGATGGGATCGCCAGCAACAACAGCGGGCCGGTCACGACCAGCGGTGATTCGTGCAGGTGTTCAGCGGCATGGTGGTCGACCCGCGAGCGGCCATGGAAGACCAGGAACAGCAAGCGAAAGCTGTAAAGCGCCGTCACGAACACGCCGCCCAATACCGCGAAATGTGCGAATCCGGCAGCCGGCAGCGAGGACGCTGCCACCGCCTCGATGATGGCGTCCTTGGAATAAAAGCCGGCAAAACCCGGAAAACCAACCAGCGCCAGCGTACCGATCCACGCTGTCAGTGCCGTGATCGGCATGCGCTTCCACAGGCCACCCATTTTTCGCATGTCCTGCTCGTGGTGCAGGCCGATGATCACCGAGCCGGCTGCCAGAAACAGCAATGCCTTGAAGAACGCGTGGGTACTCAAGTGAAAAATCGCCGCCGAGTACGCGGACACCCCCAGGGCAACGGTCATATACCCGAGCTGCGACAGCGTCGAATAGGCCACCACGCGCTTGATGTCGGTCTGCACCAGGCCGAGCAGACCCATGAAGAACGCCGTCACCGCGCCGATGAACAGCACGAAATTGAGTGCCGCCTCGGACAGCTCGAAAAGCGGCGACATGCGCGCCACCAAAAAGATTCCCGCTGTGACCATGGTCGCGGCATGGATCAGTGCCGAAATCGGCGTCGGGCCTTCCATCGAATCCGGCAGCCACACGTGCAGCGGCACCTGTGCTGACTTGGCCATGGCGCCGATGAACAGCAGCACGCATATCACGGTCAGGGCTGCCCACTCGCGGCCGGGCAGTATTTGCAGCGTCTCGCCGGTGAGTTCCGGCGCCTTGGAGAAAACCGTGCTGAAGTCGAGGCTGCCGAACAAAGCCAGCACCGCAGCGATACCCAGGATCATCCCCAGATCGCCGACGCGGTTGACGAGGAAGGCCTTCAGATTGGCGAAGATGGCCGATTCCCTGTCATACCAGAAGCCGATCAGCAAGTACGACACCAGGCCCACACCCTCCCAGCCGAAGAACAGCTGCAGGAAATTGTTGGCCATCACCAGCATCAACATGGCAAACGTAAACAGGCTTATGTAGCTGAAAAACCGCCGGTAACCGGGGTCGTCCTGCATGTAACCGATGGTGTAGACATGCACCATCAGCGACACAAAGGTCACCACCACCATCATGGTGGCGGTCAGCTCGTCGATCAGAAACCCGATCGATACCGTCAGCGGGCCGCTCTGCAGCCAGGTGTAAAGATCGACATCGAGCACGTAATCGCCGCCAGCAGCCTTGGCCGCCAGCAGCAGCCAGAAGGCGTAGCAGGACAGCGCAAACGACACCGCAATGCCAAGAATGGTCACGCTGTGCGCACCTACGCGGCCCACCACGCGGCCGCCCAGACCCGCGACGACAGCGCCAATCAGCGGCGCCAGCACCACGCCCAGACAGACTAAGGTCAGCTTCTCCATCGCTCAGCCCTTAAGTCGGTCAAGGTCCTGGACGTTGATCGACGCCCGGTTCCGGAATAGCACCACGATGATGGCAAGGCCGATCGCCGACTCCGCCGCCGCCACCGTCAGGACGAAAAATACAAAGATCTGGCCGGCGATGTCGTGCAGGAAATGCGAGAAAGCCACGAAATTCATGTTCACCGCCAACAGCAGCAGCTCTACCGACATCAGCAGGATGATCAAGTTCTTGCGGTTGACGAAAATGCCGAACATGCCCAGTGCAAACAGAATGGCGCCCAATATCAGGTAATCGGTAAGCGTGACCATGGTTACTTGTCCGTGCCTGCGTCCGGGTCGCCGCGTGGCAGGTCCTGCAGATGCATGCGGCCTTGCGGCGTAACGTGCACCTGCGCCTGCGGCGGCACGTACTTGTTGGCACGCGCGCCGCGCAAGGTCAGGCCTATGGCAGCGACAATGCCAATCAGCAGAATGATCGCGGCGATTTCAAACGGGTAGGCGTATTCGGTGTACAGCACGGCGGCAATCGCCTCCACATTGCTGGGCACCGGGCCAACGACTGCCTCCGGAGCTCGGGCCAAGGCGGTGTCGAGTTGACCGGTGCCAAACACCAGCACCATCTCGAATACGATCAGCAGCGTCACCGCCAGCCCCAGCGGCAGGTGACTGCCAAAGCCCTCGCGCAGTTGTGCGCGGCCGATGTCCAGCATCATGATCACAAACAGCCACAGCACCATTACCGCGCCGACGTATACCAGGACCAGGGCGATAGCCAGAAATTCCGCTTCCAGGATCAGCCATAGCCCGGCACACGAGAAAAACGCCAGCACCAGGAACAACACCGCGCTGACAGCGTTACGCACGCTGACCACCATCCCGGCGGCAAACACCAGGATGGCCGCAAGTAAGTAAAAAACCAGTTTTTCAGTACCCATGACGGCCACAACCAGGATTTGAAGTGCTCATCGGAATGCCGCGTCGGCTGCCCGGTCGGCGGCGATCTGCGCTTCCATACGGTCGCCGATCGCCAGCAAGGTCTGCTTGTCATACACGCGCTCGCCCGGCGACTCCATGTGGAAATGGTTGAAATTGGTCATGACGATGGAATCCACCGGGCAGGCTTCTTCACAAAAACCGCAATAAACGCACTTGAACATGTCGATGTCATAGCGAACGGTACGGCGCGTGCCATCGTCCCGCGGCTCGGACTCGATGGTGATCGCCAGCGCCGGGCACACCGCCTCGCACAGCTTGCAGGCAATGCAGCGCTCCTCGCCATTCGGGTAGCGGCGCAGCGCGTGCAAACCACGAAAACGTGGCGACACCGGGGTCTTTTCGTCCGGAAACTGCACCGTGATCTTGGGTTTGAAAAAATGCCGCAAGGTCACGCCAAGCCCGGCCAGCAATTCCAGCAGCAACAGGCTTTTAAGGTATTGGGCAATGCGCGTCATAGCGTGGACCTCAATCGAACCACGGCGGCAGGCGGTACAGCACGGCGGTTGCCACCACCACCAGCCAGACGATGGTCAGCGGGATGAACACCTTCCAGCCCAGACGCATGATCTGGTCGTAGCGATAGCGTGGAAACGTGGCCCGAAACCACAAGAAACAGAACAGCAGGAACGCGACCTTGGCAATCAACCACAACGGCGCGGGCACCCAGGCAAAGGCTGGTTCCAGCAGCGGTATCCCTTCAAACGGCGACAGCCAGCCGCCCATGAACATGGTCGCCGCCAGAGTGGACACCAGAATCATGTTGGCGTATTCGGCCAGGAAAAATACCGCGAAACTCATGCCGGAATACTCGACATGAAACCCGGCGACGATCTCGGACTCCCCCTCGGCCACGTCAAACGGGGCACGGTTGGTCTCCGCCACCGCCGACACGAAATAGATCACCGCCACGGGTAACAGCGGCAGCCAGAACCAGGTCAGAAAGCTACCGCTTTGCGCCATCACGATCTTCTGCAAGTTAAGACTGCCGGCCGCCAGCAACACCACGACCACCGCAAAGCCCATGGCAATTTCATAGGCGACGATCTGCGCCGCCGAGCGCATCGCGCCCAGGAACGCGTAGCGGGAGTTGGAGGCCCACCCGGCCAGGATGACCCCGTACACACCCATGGAGGTAATGGCCAGCACGTACAACAGGCCAACATCGATGTCGGCGATCGCCAAGCCGGCGCCAAACGGCACCACTGCCCAGGCGGCGAGCGCGGGCGCAAGCACCAGCACCGGTGCCAGATAAAACAGGAACGGATTGGCGCGCACCGGCACCAGTATTTCCTTGGTCAGGAGCTTGAGCGCATCGGCGATTGGCTGCAACCAGCCCCGTGGCCCAACCCGGTTCGGACCGATGCGCAACTGCATATAGCCGATCACCTTGCGTTCGGCAAAGGTCAGCCAGGCCACCGCCGCCAGCAGCGGCAGCACCACCACGCCGATCTTGAGCAGATTCCACAGGACCAGGCGCAGCGCCTCGGGCAGCGATTGCCAGAACAGGACAAGCGATTCCACTAGATGCGCTCCAGGCTCAGCGGCCCGTAGGCGGGGCCGAAAGCCTGCGTGGCCTCAAGCGCCGCCGGGATACGCACTGTGCCGTCGGCCACGCGGCCATCGCGTGCAACGACCAGTTCGAGCACGACCTCACCCTGACTCGCCCGGACCCGGTCGCCCGCGGCAAGACCAAGGCGCGCAGCTTCCGCGTCATTGATATAGGCCGCAGCGGCCGGATTGTCGGCCCGTTGCTGCAAAGCGCCAGCCCGTCGAACCAGCGCGTCGGCGCGGTAACAGGACACATCGCCCACACGCGTCAGTCCGGACGCCAACGCCGGCCAGGCCACCTCCGTCGCCTCCCCTGCGCCAGGCGAAAACTCACTGGCATCCACGCTCGTTTGCAGTTCAGCCCGCACCGCCGCCACGTCGTCCTGCTCAAAGCCAGGCAGGTCGAGCAGATTGGCCAGCACTCTGAGGATCTTCCATCCCGGTCGCGCCTCACCAAGCGGCTTGAGCGCGCCCTCGAAGGACTGCCAGCGGCCCTCGACATTCACATAACTGCCACCGGTTTCGGTAAATGTCGCAAGGGGCAGAATGATGTCGGCGTAGCCGCGCATGGCGTCGGTGACAAACGAACTGAGCACCACCACACACTGGGCGGCGTCCAGCGCCACCAGCGCCGCGGCGCCGTCTGCGCAGTCAAATTCCGGTTCACAGCCGGCCACGACATACGCCTGCAAATGCTGCTCCAGCATGGCACGCGCATTGAGCCCACTTTGATGCGGATGGCCGCCGCCCGCGCGACGATGCGGCACAGCACCCGCCAACCAGGCGCCAACGCCATTACCACCGGCGCTGAGTTCGCCCACGGTGGCGCCAGTCTGCCCGGCAATCAGGCCCGCCAGGGCACGCAGGGCGCCGTAATACGGGCTCGCCATAGCCTGGTCGCCCAGCAGCAACACGGCCCCCGGGTGCTTGCGCAGGGTCGCGGCGAGCTCCTTTTGCCCGGGTGTGGCGGCCACGCTGGCCAGTCGCGCAGTCCACTGCGCCGGCACGGCGGCGCCGTCGAACAGTGCCACCGCGATTCCAGCCAGCTCGGCCACCATGCCGGCCGGATCTCGCACCATCACGCCCCGCAGGGGATAGTTGAAGTCGTACTCGTAGGCGTTAATGGCGTAGCCGACAGCGCCGCCCTTGATCACCGCACGGCGCAGCCGGGTGTTCAACAGGGGCTGGTCCTTGCGCAGGTTACTGCCGATCAAGACGAACGCAGGAACCTTCTCCAACGCAGCAATCGACGCCAGACCGGGGTGCAGTGGCAAGCTGGCGTCGGCAGTGAAATCCCACTGTCGCAGGCGATGATCGACATTATCGGAACCCAGGCTGCGCATAAGTTTTTGCGCCAGATACAGCTCCTCAATCGTCAGCGTTGGCGCCAGCAAGGCACCCAGCTGGGCCGGACCATACTCCTTGAGTACGGCCTGTAAGCCTTCGGCGGCGGCGGCCAGCGCTTCTGGCCAGCTGGCCTCGTGCCACTGGTCGCCCTTTCTCATCAGCGGCCGGCTCAGCCGCTGAGGGCTATGCAGACCAAGATAGGAGTAACGATCGCGGTCCGACAGCCAGATTTCGTTGACCGCCTCGTTGGCTCTGGGCAGCACCCGCTTGACGCTGCCATTGGCGACATTGATTTCGAGATTGCTGCCGATGCAATCGTGTGGGCTCACGCCGGGACGACGATCGAGTTCCCAGGCCCGTGCGGTGAACCGATACGGCTTGTTGGTAAGCGCGCCAACCGGGCACAGATCGACCACGTTGCCGGACAGCTCGGACTGCATCGCCTGTTCGATGTAAGTGCCGATACGCATGAACTCGCCGCGACCGGTCGCGCCCAGTTCCTTGACCCCGGCGATCTCCTCCCCGAACCGCACGCAGCGCGTGCAATGAATGCAGCGCGTCATCTCGGTCTGGATCAGGGGTCCGATGTCCTTGTCGTCGACCACCCGCTTGGCTTCGGTGTAACGCGCCTCAACCTTGCCAAATCCGAGCGCGGTGTCCTGCAGCTCACACTCGCCGCCTTCATCGCAAATCGGGCAGTCCAGCGGATGATTGATGAGCAGGAACTCCATCACCGCGCGCTGCGACTGCAACGCCTTCGGCGATTTGGTGAAGATCTTCATCCCCTCGGCCAGAGGCGTCGCACAGGCCGGCACCGGCTTGGGCATTTTCTCCACTTCCACCAGGCACATGCGGCAGTTGGCCGCGATGCTCAGCTTCTCGTGGTAACAGAAGCGGGGGACGGTAACGCCAGCGGCATCGGCGGCCTGGATGATCATCTGCCCCTTGCGCACCTGCAGCGCACGGCCGTTGATCTCGACGTTCAGAAGGTCGTCACTCATGCAACTGCGCGCCTTTCTTGCATGCGCCGACGCTCACGCCGCGGCGCCCAGCCGGTCACCGACCAGGCTGCGTTTATGTTCGATGTAGTAAGCAAATTCGTGGCGGAAGTGGCGCAGCATGCCCTGCACCGGCATGGCCGCCGCGTCGCCGAGTGCGCAGATGGTGCGCCCGGCGATATTACCGGCGACGCTCTCCAACAGTTCGAGATCCTCTGGCCTCCCGTCGCCCTCGACGATGCGCGTCACCACTCGGTAAAGCCAGCCGGTGCCCTCCCGGCACGGCGTGCACTGGCCGCATGATTCCGCAAAATAGAACCGCGAAATGCGCTGGAGCATGCGCACCATGTCGGTGGTTTCATCCATCACCACCACCGCGCCGGAACCCAGCAGGGACCCGGCCTTGGCAATGGAGTCGTAGTCCATGTTGGCTTCCAGCATGGTGGCGGCCGGCAGCACCGGCACCGATGAACCGCCGGGGATGACCGCCTTCAGTTGTCGGCCTTGCCATACGCCACCGGCCAGTTCCAGCAGCTCCCGGAACGGTGTTCCAAGACGAACCTCGTAATTGCCCGGCTTGGCAACATGGCCGGAAACCGAAAAAATCTTGCTGCCACCGGCGCGCTCGACGCCCATTTCGGCGAACCACGCGGCGCCCTTGCGCAGGATGATCGGCACCGAGGCCAGGGACTCGACGTTATTGATGGTGGTGGGTTTGCCGTACAGGCCGAACGCCGCTGGGAACGGGGGCTTGAAACGCGGCAGGCCTTTCTTGCCCTCAAGCGACTCCAGCAGCGCCGTTTCCTCGCCGCAGATGTAGGCACCGGCGCCCAGCGTGCTGTGCAGGTCAAAATCGATGCCGGACCCCTGAATGTTGCGACCCAGCAAACCCGCCGCGTGGGCTTCCTTCAGCGCCGTGTCGAAGCGCATCGCCACCTCGTCCAGCCACTCGCCGCGCAGGTAGCAGTAACCCACGGTCGCGCCCATGGCGTACGCGCCGATAGCCATGCCCTCGACCAGGGAATGCGGATTAAAGCGAATGATGTCCCGATCCTTGCAGGTGCCCGGCTCGGACTCATCGGCGTTGCACACCAGATACTTTTGACCCGGGGCCGTGCGCGGCATGAACGACCACTTCAGACCGGTCGGGAAACCCGCCCCGCCGCGCCCGCGCAGCCCCGAAGCCTTCACCTCTTCCAGCACCTGTTCGGGGCTGAGCTCGCCGGACAGGATGCGCCGCCAGGCACTGTAGCCACCCAGGCGGGTGTACGTATCGAACGACCACGGTTCGGGCTCGCCAAGGGTCTCGAAACAGACTTTGACTTCGGCGCTCATGTCAGTCCAGTGCGTCCAGGATCTGATCGACCCGCTCGGGTGTCAGGTGCTCGTAATACACATGGTCGATCTGCATCATCGGCGCACCGCAGCAGCCGGCCAGGCACTCTTCCTCGGGTTTCAGATAAAACTTGCCGTCCGGCGTGCTCTGGCCGAGCTTGACGCCCAGTTTGCGTTCGATTTGCTCGACCACCGCATCGGCGCCACGCAACATGCAGGAGATGTTGGTACAGACCGAAACCGAGTGCCGACCAACCGGCTCGGTCTCGAACATGGAATAGAAGCTCGCCACTTCGTACACGTCCATGGGAGCGAGTTCGAGGCACGCGGCGACTGCGTCCATCAGCTCCACGGTCAGGTATCCACCGTTCTGGTGCTGCGCCTCGCGCAGCGCGGTCAGCACGGCGGAGCGCTTTTGCTCGGGCGGAAACTTGGCCACTGCCAGGTCGATCTGGTGTCGCACATGGGCGGACAGGATGCTTTTGTCGGCGTGCGTCATCGGTCGATCTCGCCAAACACGATATCGAGGGTAGCGATAATGGCCACCAGGTCGGACAACATGTGACCCCTCACCATCTCATCGATGGCCGCCAGGTGCGAGAAGCCCGGCGCGCGCAGCTTCACCCGGTACGGCTTGTTGGATCCGTCGGAAATCAGGTACACGCCAAACTCGCCCTTGGGCGCTTCCACGGCCGCATACACCTCCCCCAAAGGCACGGCGTAACCTTCGGTAAACAGCTTGAAGTGGTGGATGAGGGCCTCCATATCGGCCTTCATCTCGGTGCGCGAGGGCGGCGTGATCTTGTGATCCGCCAGCATTACCGGACCGGGATTGGCGCGCAGCCAGTCAATACACTGGCGCACAATGCGGTTGCTCTGGCGCATCTCGGCAATGCGCACCAGATAACGGTCGTAGCAGTCGCCGTTGACGCCGACCGGCACCTGAAAATCGAGTTCGTTATAGACCTCGTACGGCTGCTTGCGGCGTAGATCCCACGCCACCCCGGAACCGCGCAACATCGGGCCTGTGAAGCCCAGCCCGAGCGCGCGCTCGGGACTCACCACGCCGATGCCGACGGTGCGCTGCTTCCAGATGCGGTTGGTGGTCAGCAATGATTCGTAATCGTCGACACAGCCGGGGAAACGCTCCGTGAAGGCCTCGATGAAATCGAGCATGCTGCCTTCGCGATCCCGGTTCATGGCCTTGACCGCCTTGTCGTCGTGCCACTTGGACGGCTCGTACCTGGGCATGCTGTCGGGCAGGTCGCGATAGACACCGCCTGGACGGTAATAGGTTGCGTGCATGCGGGCGCCGGATACCGCCTCGTAGCAATCCATCAGGTCTTCGCGCTCGCGAAAACAATACAGAAAGACCGTCATGGCGCCCATGTCGAGCGCGTGCGCGCCCAGCCACATCAGGTGGTTCAGGATCCGCGTGATTTCGTCGAACAGAACGCGGATGTACTGCGCCCTTACCGGTGGCTTGACCCCCAGCAGTTGCTCGATGGCCAGGACGTACGCGTGCTCGTTGCACATCATGGACACGTAATCGAGACGATCCATGTAGCCGATCGAATGATTGTACGGCTTGCTCTCGACCAGCTTCTCGGTGCCGCGGTGCAGCAGCCCGATGTGCGGGTCGGCACGCTGCACCACCTCACCGTCCATCTCCAGCACCAGACGCAGCACCCCGTGCGCGGCCGGATGCTGCGGGCCGAAGTTCATCGTGTAGTTGCGAATCTCCGCCATGATCGCTTACTCGACCGGGTGTTCGTAGCGGAAATCGTCGCGCAGCACGCGCGGCACGGTAATGCGATTCTCGATGCTGACAGGCTCATACACCACACGCAGCTGCTGCGGGTCGTAGCGCATCTCGACCTCGCCGGTCAGCGGAAAGTCCTTGCGCAGCGGATGACCGACAAAGCCGTAATCGGTGAGGATGCGGCGCAGGTCCGGATGTCCATCGAATACGATGCCGAACAAATCAAAGGCCTCGCGCTCGAACCAGTTGGCGGCTGGCCATACGTCGACCACTGAACCGACCAGAGGGAACTCTGGTTCCAGATAGGCGCGCAACCGTAATCGATGGTTCTTCGGGGTCGACAGCAGGTGGTGCACCACGGCAAAGCGTGGGCGGGCAAGGTCGCCGGTCACCGGGTAATCGGCGTAGTCCACGCCGCAGACGTCGATCAGTTGGTCAAACGCCAGGTGCGGATCGTCGCGCAATTCCAGACAAACCTGAGGCAGTGCCGCGGCTTCGACTTCCACGGTCAGCTGATGCCCCGGATCCGCGCTGCTGCTCAGCAGCCGCCCGCCCAGCGTTTCGCGCAGACGCGCGAGCAGCGTGTCGGCCTTGTACGTCATGGCTTCAGCGGGCGATGGTGTGGGTGCGGCGGATCTTGTTCTGCAGCTGAATCAGCCCGAACAGCAACGCCTCGGCGGTCGGGGGACAGCCCGGCACGTAGACGTCCACCGGCACGATACGGTCACAGCCGCGCACGACCGCATAGGAGTAATGGTAATAACCACCGCCATTGGCGCACGAGCCCATGGACAGCACCCAGCGCGGCTCGGCCATCTGGTCATATACCTTGCGTAGCGCCGGGGCCATCTTGTTGACCAAGGTCCCGGCCACGATCATCAAGTCCGACTGACGCGGACTCGGCCGAAAAATGATTCCGAAACGGTCCAGGTCATAGCGCGCAGCGCCCGCGTGCATCATCTCCACTGCACAACACGCCAGACCAAAGGTCACCGGCCACAACGATCCGGTCTTGCTCCAGTTGACCACCTGATCCACGGTGGTGGTCAGGAAGCCGCGCTCGGAAACTGCCTCTACTCCCACTCCAGCGCCCCTTTCTTCCATTCGTAGATGAAGCCGACCACCAGCAGGGCGAGGAACAGCATCATGGCCAGAAACCCGAAGCCGCCGATCAGTCCCTGCCTGAGACCAATGGCCCACGGGAACAGGAACGCCACTTCCAGATCGAAGATGATGAACAGGATAGCTACCAGGTAGTAGCGCACATCGAACTTCATGCGCGCATCTTCGAAGGCCTCAAAGCCGCACTCGTACGGCGCAAGCTTGGCCTTGTCAGGCCGGTTGGGGCCGATGAAGCGACCCGCCACCAGGGCGATCGCACCGATCGCCACGCCCACGGCCATCAGCAGGGCGATGGGAAGATATTGAAGCAGCATGCTTAGCGATTCCAGATCCAGGCGTCGAGGTAATGTTCCGGGTTCATGCTTTTCGTGCTCACGGCACCCGCCGTTTCCTTGATGGGTGCCGTTTCGTCTGGTGCCGATGGTCGGACTCGAACCGACACGACTTTCGTCACCACCCCCTCAAGATGGCGTGTCTACCAATTCCACCACATCGGCTCGATTCAGTTGCCCGGCGGTGCGGACACCGGGGCCGGGGCTTGGCCCCCGGTGGGTGGTGTCGGCAATGCCGGGGCTGCCGGCTGGGTCGCCGACGCGGGCGCTAGTCTATCAGTAACGCTCGTCGGCTGGCCGGCATTCGAACCAAGATAAGCAAGCACCATACTGGTGATAAACAGACCCGCGGCGAGTGCCCCGGTCAGGCGGGTCAGGAAGGAACCGGCACCCCGGCTACCGAACACAGTCTGCGAGGCGCCGCTGCCAAACGCCGCGCCGGCATCGGCGCCCTGCCCCTGCTGAATCAGCACCAGGCCCACCAGGGCGGCGCAAATAATCACATGAACGACCAGCAAAACAATCATCATTGGGATAACGCCGCCTTACAAATGCTGAGAAATTGATCCGCCGCCAAACTGGCTCCGCCGATCAGGCCACCGTCAACGTCCGGCTGTGCAAACAGGCCGGCCGCGTTCTGCGGCTTCACACTGCCGCCATAAAGAAGCGTCGGCGTGTCACCGGCTCGGCTCACCCGGCCGCGAATAAAATGATGCACTGCCTGCGCCTGCTCCGGCGTCGCCACGCGCCCGGTACCGATCGCCCACACCGGTTCGTAGGCGATCACGGCGCGCGCCAGGGCGCTGTCGCCGCACAGTTCCAGGACTGCGTCGATCTGGGTAGCCAGCACAGTCTCCGTGTCGTCGGCGGCGCGCTCGGACAGCTGCTCACCCACGCACAATATAGGAATTAAACCCTGCGCCGTAGCCGCGCGAAATTTCTGCGCTACCAGCGCGCAGTCCTCACCAAACAGACTGCGGCGTTCGGAATGGCCAACGATCACGTAACGGCACCCAACGTCACGCAGCATCGACGCCGACACCTCGCCGGTGAAGGCGCCGGACTCGTGCACTGCCACGTCCTGCGCTCCCAGGTACACAGAACTACCTGCCAACAGACTGGCGGCATCCGACAAGTATGGAAACGGCGGACACACCGCCACGTCGATACCCTTCAACCCCGCTGAACCGAGCTTGAGCGCGGCCAGGAGATCGGCCGCCATCGACCGACTGCCGTGCATTTTCCAGTTACCGACGAGCAGTGGGTGGGGCATGAGACATGTGACAACCGCAGCGGATGAGGCGGCGCATGGTAACGGCGGGCACCGTTCAGAATCAAACCCGGAGTTTGTCGCGGCAGCGTTTCAAAGAGCGTCTTGCAGCTCCAGTACCAGCTACCGGTTGCACAGACCTAGCGCGTGGCCATGGCAACCCGGACCTGTTCGGCGATGCGTTCGCTCAGCAAATCGACCTGCGTGGCATCCTGTCCCTCCACCATCACCCGTACCAGCGGTTCGGTGCCTGATTTGCGCAGCAGCACCCGGCCGCGATCGCTCAGGTCGGCCTGCGCCTCCTCCACAGCCCGCTGCACGATAGGACACGCATCCGGGTCATAACCGGCAACCAGCTTCACGTTCACCAGGCGCTGCGGATACTTGACCATGAAGCGCTTGAGCTCGCCCAATGGGAGACCACTTTCGCGCATCACCGCCAGCACTTGTAATGCGGTAATAAGACCATCACCGGTGGTGCTTCGGTCCAGCGAAATGACGTGACCCGAGGTTTCGCCGCCGAGCTGCCAGCCACGCTGGCGCAGCTGCTCCATGACATGGCGATCGCCCACCTTGGCCCGCGCAAAAGCGATGCCGGCTTCGCTCAGTGCCCGCTCCAGGCCGAAGTTGCTCATCAGCGTACCGACGACCCCACCGCCAAGCCTACCGACTCTGTGCCGGGCCAGCGCCAGCAACCCCAGGATCTCGTCGCCATCCACCAGCTCGCCGCTGGCATCGACCAGGATCAAACGGTCGGCGTCGCCGTCCAGGGCGACGCCAATATCCGCTGCTTGCGCCAGTACCTCGCGCTGTAGCGCCTGTGGGGCGGTCGAGCCGCAGTCGCGGTTGATGTTGAAGCCATCCGGGCTGACACCGATGGCGGTCACGCTCGCTCCCAGTTCGGTGAATACCGCCGGCGCCACCTGATAGGCAGCGCCGTTGGCGGCATCCACGACCACCTTGAGCCCCCTCAGATCCAGATGATCCGGCATCGCCCTCTTGCAAAATTCGATGTAGCGACCGGCCGCATCGACCGCGCGCCGTGCCTTGCCGATCTCGGTCGGTGGCACCATCACCAGGGGCTGGCCAAGGCACTCCTCTATGCGCGCTTCGAGCGCATCCGGCAGTTTTTCGCCATTGGCTGCAAACAGCTTGATGCCGTTGTCGGGATAGGCATTGTGGGATGCACTGATGACGATTCCGGCGCGAGCATGAAAGGTGCGAGTCAGGTAAGCCACCGCGGGTGTTGGCATCGGGCCGAGCAGAACGCAATCCATACCGGCCGCGGACAGACCCGCTTCCAGGGCCGACTCCAGCATGTAACCGGATACGCGGGTGTCCTTGCCCACCACCACCGCGCCGCGTCCCTGGGCGCGCAACACGGTGCCGGCCGCCCAACCGAGTCGCAGCACGAAATCGGGTGTGAAAAAACCCTCGCCGACCGTGCCACGCACGCCATCGGTCCCAAAGTACCGTCTAGCAGTCATGCACCCCCCTCTCTACCGCTTCGAACATGGCCAGCGCCTGCACGGTCGCCTCGACATCGTGGACCCGAAGCATGCAGGCGCCGCGCTGCACCGCCAGCAATGCCAGGGCGATGCTGCCACCCAGGCGCTGCGTCACCGGCGCGCGGGTAACAGCACCGATCAAGGACTTGCGTGACAAGCCCACCAGCAATGGCAAACCAAGCCGTGCCAGGCGCGGCAGGCCGCGCAACAGCTCAATATTGTGGGCGACGGACTTGCCAAATCCGAAACCCGGGTCCAACAACAAGCGCTGACGCGAAATCCCTGCCTGTTCGCAGGCCGCCACGCGCCCCACCAGAAAGGACTCCACGTCGGCCACCACGTTGTCGTAATGGGGTGATTGCTGCATGGTCCCTGGCTCGCCTTGCATATGCATGAGAACCACCGGCACTGCAAGCTCAGCCGCCACTGCCAATGCACCTGGCATGCGCAGGGCGGCGATGTCATTGATCAGCCCCGCGCCCGCCACCACCGCGGCGCGCATCACCTGTGGCTGCCGGCTATCGATGGATATCGGTATCCGCAATCGCGGCGCCAGGTACTGGATCACCGGCAGCACGCGATCGAGTTCCTCCACCACGCTGATGGGCGTGGCGCCAGGACGTGTGGACTCGCCGCCAATGTCTATCACGGCGGCACCTGCCGCCTGCATGGCCAGCGCCCTGGCACAGGCCGCATCAAGATCGTGGGCAAGTCCGTCGGACGAGAACGAGTCCGGAGTCAGGTTAAGCACACCCATGACCGCCGGCCGGGAAAGATCAAGCGGTTTGCCAGCACAGTCCACAAGCATCGGCTGGCGCACGTGTACTGCCCGGCTACCCGGGCAGTCCCACTCGCTACGGCAGACTGGGCGCGCCGTCCGCGCTGTCTGCGCCATCGCCCGGGGCCGGTTCTGGCGTGGGCGGTGGTTCGGGTCGATCGCCTGCGGTCACTACCGTAGGCCGGGGCGCGCGGCCGGCCATGATGTCGTCGATCTGATCCTTGTCGATGGTCTCGAAGCGGATCAGGGCATCGGCCATGCTGTGCAGGGTATCGATGCGAGCGTTCAGGATCTCCCGGGCCCGGGCGTAGTTACGCTCCAGGATGGCGCGGACTTCCTCATCAATGGCCGCCGCGGTGTCATCCGATACGTTCTTGTGCTGGGTGACGCTGCGCCCCAGGAACACTTCACCCTCGTCTTCTTCGAAAGTCATGGGCCCCAGTCGCACCGACATGCCCCATCGGGTGACCATATTGCGTGCGATCTCGGTAGTGCGCTTGATGTCGTTGGACGCGCCAGTGGTCACGGCATCCGCGCCGAAGATCAGCTCTTCAGCCAGGCGTCCACCATAGAGGCTGCAAATCTGACTTTCCAGCCGCTCCCGACTCAGGCTGTAGCGGTCTTCCAACGGCAGGAACATGGTGATGCCCAGCGCCCGCCCGCGCGGGATGATGCTGACCTTGTATACGGGGTCGTGCGAGGGCACGGACAGTCCGACGATGGCGTGACCCGCCTCGTGATACGCGGTCAGGCGCTTCTCCTCGTCATTCATGACCATGGAGCGGCGTTCCACGCCCATCATGATTTTGTCCTTGGCCCGATCGAAGTCGTTCTGGTCAACCACCCGCTTGTCCTGGCGGGCCGCAAACAGGGCCGCTTCGTTCACCAGATTCGCCAGGTCAGCGCCGGAGAAACCGGGTGTGCCACGGGCGACCACTTCTGGCTCTACATCAGCCGCTAGCGGGACTTTCTTCATGTGGACTTTCAGGATCTGCGCGCGCCCCAGTATGTCCGGCAGCGGCACCACCACCTGTCGGTCGAAACGGCCCGGTCGCAGCAATGCCGGGTCCAGCACATCGGGGCGATTGGTGGCGGCGATGACAATGACGCCTTCATTCCCCTCGAACCCATCCATCTCCACCAGCAGCTGGTTCAGGGTCTGCTCCCGCTCATCGTGCCCACCACCCAGGCCGGCACCCCGATGGCGACCGACGGCGTCGATTTCGTCGATGAAAATAATGCACGGCGCGTGCTTTTTGGCCTGTTCGAACATGTCACGCACGCGCGAGGCGCCCACACCGACAAAAAGCTCGACAAAGTCCGATCCGGAAATGGTGAAAAACGGCACCTTGGCCTCACCGGCGATCGCCCGCGCCAGCAAGGTCTTGCCGGTACCCGGCGAACCGACCATCAGTACCCCGCGTGGGATGTGTCCGCCCAGGCGTTGGAACTTGGATGGGTCGCGCAGGAAATCGACCAACTCGTGGACTTCTTCCTTGGCCTCCTCGACGCCCGCCACGTCGGCAAAGGTCACGCGCACCTGATCTTCGGTAAGCATCCGCGCGCGACTCTTTCCAAACGGCATGACGCCGCCCTTGCCGCCAGGGCCACCCTGCATCTGGCGCATGAAAAACACCCACACGCCAATCAGCAGCAGCATCGGGAACCAGGAGATGAATATCTGCATCAACAGGCCTTGGCGATCCGGTGCCGCCACCTCGATACCCACCTTGTTGGCCAGCAAATCGTCAATCAGATGAGGATCTTCGGGTGTATAGACGACGAACTTCTCGCCGTTGGTCGTCATGCCGCGCACGCTGCCTTCCTCAATCACCACCCGGTCGACGCGGCCGCTCTTGACTTCGGCAATGAACGCCGAATAGCCGAGCGTGCGCTCGGCGCTGCTGCGGGAGCCAAAACTGTTGAACACGGCCATCAGCACCAGCGCCACGACGACCCACAGGATGATGTTGCGAGACATGGGATTCACGAATCAGATTCTCCAGACGCCGGTCGGGCCGGCGGGATGAGCTCGCTGCCATTGACAGTGAGGTTTACGGCAGCTTACCGCGACCGATTAAGTAATGCTCGCGGCTGCGATCACGTGACGCATCGGGTTTGCGTATCAGCACCTGCGCGAAGCGTTGCGCGAATAACGCTCGAAGTTCCTGACTGCCGGCGCCTTCGAAGCTTTTGACCAGCAACATGCCGCGTGGTTTTAGCACGCGAGCGGCAAAATCCAGTGCCAGTTCTGCCAGGTATAACGTTGCCGCCTGGTCGACATCCCGCACACCGGACAGGTTGGGCGCCATATCCGACATTACAAGGTCGGCGCCGCCTGGCAGACCTGCCAGCACCTGTTCCAGCACCGCGTCGTCGGTGAAATCGCCTTGCGTGAACTCGACACCCGGCAATGGCGGCATGCTCAACATATCCAGCGCCACGACCCGCCCGCGCGCGCCCACTACCGCCGCCGCCACCTGCGACCAGCCCCCCGGCGCGGCGCCCAGATCCACCACCGTTGCCCCCGGCTGCAACAGGTGATCACGCTTGTTGAT
Organism: Immundisolibacter sp.; assembly: GCF_041601295.1. Lineage (NCBI taxonomy): Bacteria > Pseudomonadati > Pseudomonadota > Gammaproteobacteria > Immundisolibacterales > Immundisolibacteraceae > Immundisolibacter > Immundisolibacter sp. Next base: position 7,970 of record NZ_JBFIII010000004.1, on the reverse strand, counting down.
CTCCAGTAATTTGAAACTGGCACGCGACCGGTATCCCAGTGCCTGCGCCTGACGCACATACGGGTCCGCGAAATGCTGGTCCAGCCAGCGGCGGCTGGAGCCCCGGCCGCTCATCGCGCCCACGCCCCTGGCACCAGCTCAGCGATAGTCGACCGCCAGAATCTCATAGGTCTGCTCACCGCCAGGCGCTGGCACCAGCGCATAGTCGCCGACCGCGCGGCCAATCATGGCACGCGCCAGCGGTGCCCGGAACGACAACAGGCCTTGCTTGATATCCGCTTCGTCGACGCCCACGATCTGGTAAGTCACTTCCGCGTCGCTGTCGACGTTGACCAGCTTGACGGTGGCGCCGAACACCACCGTGCCACCGGCGGTCAAGCGCGCCGGGTCGATGATCTCGGCACGTCCGAGTCGGTCCTCGATCTCGCTGATGCGACCTTCGATGAAACCCTGTTGGTCCTTGGCGGCATGGTATTCGGCATTCTCTTTCAGATCGCCGTGGGCGCGCGCCTCGGCGATCGCGGCGATCACGCGGGGCCGTTGCACCGATTTCAGCTCGTCGAGCTCGCGCTGCAGCTGTGCCGCGCCGTGGACGGTCAGAGGTTCTCGGATCATGCGCTGATCAACTCGTTATGTAACTGGTGCAGGCTGTAAACCTTGATCTCACCGCCGGCCCGCAGCGCCAGGCAGGTCGCCCGCGCACCGGCCAGGGTAGTCGTATGCGGCACCTTGAAACGCAATGCCGCGGCGCGAATGGCAAACGAATCGACGATGGCCTGCCTGCCGTCCGTGGTATTCAGCACAAAGGCAATATCGCCGTTGGTAATCCTATCCACGACGTGCGGGCGACCTTCCTTGACCTTGTTGACGACACTACACGGAATACCGGCGTCCCCGAGCCAGGCAGCTGTCCCATGAGTGGCGACAAGCTCAAAACCGATGTCTCGCAGCCCCTGAGCGACTTGCACCAGCAACGCGTTCTTGTCCGCCTGGCGCACGCTGATGAAGGCCCGCCCACCCGTGGGCAGCGGATTCCCCGCGGCAAGCTGCGCCTTGCCGTAGGCCTCGCCAAAACTGCGGCCGATGCCCATTACCTCGCCTGTGGATTTCATCTCCGGCCCCAGAAGGATGTCGACACCGGGGAATTTGGCGAACGGGAATACCGCTTCCTTGACCGAATAGTACGGCGGCAGCACTTCGCGGCAGTGGCTTTGTGATTTGAGGCTGGTACCGACCATACAGTTGGCCGCCACCTTGGCCAGGGGCACCGCGGTCGCCTTGGACACAAACGGTACCGTGCGCGATGCACGGGGGTTAACCTCCAGCAGGTACACGTCGCTGCCCTGAACCGCGAACTGAATGTTCATCAGACCGACCACGCCCAGCTCGCGCGCAAGCAATACCGTCTGGCGCCGCATCTCGTCCACAACGTCGGGCGCCAGGCTGAACGGTGGCAGGCAGCAAGCCGAGTCGCCAGAATGCACGCCGGCCTGCTCGATGTGCTCCATGACCCCACCGATCACCACCTCGCTGCCGTCGCAGACCGCATCCACATCGACTTCCAGCGCATCGTCCAGAAAACGGTCCAGCAGCACCGGCGAAGCCGCCGACACATGGCTGGCAGCGAGCATGTACCGACGCAGACCCTCTTCGTCGTGGACGATCTCCATGGCCCGGCCGCCCAGCACATACGACGGGCGCATCACCAGCGGATAGCCCACCTGCTGCGCCGCCGTGAGCGCCTGTTCCAAATTGGCGGCCATGCGGTTGTCCGGCTGGCGCAGGCCAAGCTTCTCCACCACCTGCTGGAAGCGCTCACGGTCCTCGGCCCGGTCGATCGCGTCCGGCGTGGTACCGATGATGGGCGCGCCAGCGGCGAGCAGCGCCCGCGCCAGCTTCAGCGGCGTCTGCCCGCCGAACTGCACGATCACGCCCCAGGGCTGTTCGACACGGACGATTTCGAGCACGTCTTCCAGCGTCAGTGGTTCGAAATACAGGCGGTCGGCAGTGTCGTAATCGGTCGAAACCGTTTCCGGGTTGCAGTTGACCATGATGGTCTCGAAACCCGCCTCACGCAGGGCCAGCGCGGCATGGACGCAGCAGTAGTCGAACTCGATCCCCTGGCCAATGCGGTTCGGCCCCCCGCCCAGGATCATGACCTTACGCCGGTCAGTAGGCTGCGCCTCGCACTCCTGCTCGTAGGTCGAATACAGGTACGCGGTGGTGGCCGGAAACTCGGCGGCGCAGGAATCGACCCGCTTATAAACTGGCAGCACGCCGAGTTGTCGGCGACGCTGGCGTACCGCATCCTCGCTGGCGCCAAGCAGGCTGGCAATGCGGCTATCGGCGAAACCAAGCCGCTTCCATGACCGCAGGGTCGGCGCGTCGGCGGCAGCCAGACTCGCTCCAGCAATGACCGTTTCGATCTCGACCAACTCGGCGAGCTGGTCCAGGAACCACGGGTCGACACCGGTCAGGGCCTGCACCTCGTCCAGTTGCAGCCCGCACCGGAATGCGTCGCCGATATAACGGATGCGATCGGCCCCGGGCGTGCGCAGCCGCTGGCGCAGGTTTTCCAGCGCCTGCGGCGCGCCAGCATCGATGCACGGCGTTAGCCCGTCGATGCCGGTTTCAAGCCCGCGCAGCGCCTTTTGCAACGACTCCTGGAAGCTACGTCCGATGGCCATGACCTCGCCCACGGACTTCATCTGTATGGTCAGTGTGGCGTCCGCCTGCGGGAATTTCTCGAAGTTGAAGCGCGGCACCTTGGTGACCACGTAATCGATGCTTGGCTCGAACGACGCCGGCGTGGCGCCGCCGGTAATCTCGTTCTTCAGTTCATCCAGCGTGTAGCCGACGGCGAGCTTGGCCGCGACCTTGGCGATTGGAAAGCCGGTGGCTTTGGAGGCCAGCGCCGAGGAACGCGACACCCGTGGGTTCATCTCGATCACCACCAGCCGGCCGTCCTTCGGGTTCACCGCGAACTGCACGTTCGAGCCGCCGGTCTCCACACCGATCTCACGCAGCACGGCAATCGAAGCGTCCCGCATCAGCTGGTATTCGCGGTCGGTCAGGGTCTGGGCCGGCGCCACCGTGATCGAGTCTCCGGTGTGCACGCCCATGGCATCGAAGTTCTCGATCGAGCAAACGATGATGCAGTTGTCGTTACGGTCACGCACCACCTCCATCTCGAACTCTTTCCAGCCGATGATGGACTCCTCGATCAGCAACTCGCCGGTCGGCGAAAGATCGAGACCGCGCTCGCAGATGGCGACGAATTCCTCGCGGTTATAGGCCACACCGCCGCCGCTGCCGCCCATGGTGAAGGACGGCCGGATGATGGTCGGGAAGCCGATCTGTGCCTGCACCTGCACGGCTTCTTCCATGCTATGGGCCATCGCCGAACGCGGCGTGCCAAGACCGATGCGGCGCATCGCCTCGCGAAACCGCTCGCGATCCTCGGCCTTGTCAATGGCATCGCGGGTGGCACCAATCATCTGTACGCCGAAGCGCTCCAGCACCCCCTCGCGCGCCAGGTCGAGCGCGCAGTTCAGTGCCGTCTGACCGCCCATGGTCGGAAGCAGGGCATCCGGGCGCTCGATCTCGATGATCTTCGCCAGCACCGGCCAGGAGATAGGCTCGATGTAAATGGCATCGGCCATGCCCGGATCGGTCATGATGGTGGCCGGGTTGGAATTGACCAGCACCACCCGGTAACCCTCCTCGCGCAGCGCCTTGCAGGCTTGCGCGCCGGAATAATCGAACTCGCAGGCCTGCCCGATAACGATCGGCCCGGCGCCGATGATCAGGATACTCTTGATGTCGGTACGTTTGGGCACGGGAATCCTCAGCCGAGACGGGCGGCCATGAGCTCGGCAAAGCGTTCGAAAAGATGCGCGGCGTCGCGCGGTCCAGGGCTGGCTTCAGGGTGCCCCTGAAATCCAAACGCCGGCTTGTCGGCATGGGCAATGCCCTGCAGCGAACCGTCAAACAGGGAACGGTGGGTTACCGTCAACCCGACCGGCAGGCTCGCCTCATCCACCGCAAAGCCATGGTTCTGACTGGTGATCAACACCCGACCGGAGGCCGTTTCCAGTACCGGATGGTTGGCCCCGTGGTGGCCGAATTTCATTTTGATCGTGCGCGCGCCCCCCGCCAGCGCCAGTAGCTGATGGCCCAGACAGATGCCAAACAGCGGCAGCCCACGATCCAGGAATTCAGCAATCGCGGTGATGGCGTAGTCACACGGCTGCGGATCACCCGGCCCGTTCGACAGAAACACGCCGTCCGGCTTCAAGGCAAAGACCTCAGCCGCTGGCGTCGTGGCTGGCACCACGGTCACCGCGCAACCCGCCTGGGTCAGGCAGCGCAGGATGTTGCGCTTGATGCCAAAGTCGTAGGCCACCACCCGGAACCGGGGCGGCGGTGACGGGGCAAACCCGTCCGGTGTCCAGGCGCCGCCGGTCCATTCGTAAACAGTGTCGGTGCTGACGACCCGGGCCAGGTCCATGCCTGTCAGGCCTGCGAAAGCGCGAGCCTGCGAAACGGCGAATTCGGCGTCGCATTGCGGTCCGGCAACAATGCATCCGGCCTGCGCGCCGCCGCGCCGCAGGCGGCCGGTCAGTGCACGTGTGTCCAGTCCGGCGATGGCCACCACATTGCGAGCCCGCAGGTAGGCGTCCAGCGGCTCGCTCGCTCGCCAGCTACTGTAGATACGTGGCAGATCGCGAATCACCAGGCCTGCTGCGTGGACCTGGGTCGATTCCTCATCCTGCGCGTTGCAGCCGACGTTCCCGATGTGCGGGTACGTCAGCGTGACTATCTGTCGGCTATATGAAGGATCCGTGAGAATTTCCTGGTAGCCGGTCATGGCAGTGTTGAATACCACTTCGCCCACGGCGTGGCCGCTTGCGCCGACGGCAAGGCCATGCAGCAGCGTGCCATCGGCAAGGGCAAGGAGGGCAGGCTCGGGCAAGACAGGCTCCGCGGCTTCGGATCGGGCGCAGCAAAAGAGGCGGGAAGCGTTGCCGCCGCCCGTCGCCACAGATGCTGGTAAGGCCGGCATTCTACCGGGTAGACAACGTGGCGACCAGCATTATTGGCTCGCTCGTGCCTGCCATTTGCCCTTCCGAATCGTCCCTGATTTATTGAACGTTTACTCGGCGAGAGCGACGCGCTAGAGTCCAAACCGGCAATCCGCCCATCACGGAGGAAGGGAGCATGGGTAAGGTCGAACCAACGTTAGTGGTCGAGAATCCGGCTCCCGGGTTGTCGGTTTCTCGTCGCGGCTTTCTGAAAGGCAGCGGCGGCGCGGCACTGGCACTGTCCCTCAACCAGCTTGCGACCACCGTGTCGCCGAGTTTCGTGCGATCGGCGTTTGCCGCCGAGAACCCAATCGCCTACCGCAGCACCGAAGACCTGTACCGGCAAATCTGGAACTGGGACAAGGTCACCTGGGGTTCGCATACCAACGTGTGCCTGCCCGGGTGCTGCTCGTTCCATGTCTACGTCAAGGACGGCATGGTCTGGCGCGAGGAACAAGCCGCCAAGAACGACGCCAGCAACCCCAACTACCCGGACTACAACCCGCTCGGCTGCCAGAAGGGCTGCTCCTTTCACGCCAACCTTTACGGCGACGAGCGCATCAAGTTTCCGTTGCGCCGGGTCGGCGAGCGCGGCGCCGGCAAGTGGGAGCGCATTTCCTGGGACGAGGCACTGACCGAGGTAGCCGGTTCCATCGTCGATGCCCTGGAAGAACAGGGCGGCGACGGCTTCCTGCTGGACCCACCTCACGCGCACCTGGGTACGGTCGGCTGGGCCGGCTCGCACCGCTTCACGTCCATGCTCGGTGGGGCCAGCCCGGATCTGAACATCCTGATCGGCGATTTCCTTAAAGGCACCTTTGACGTCGTCGGCAAACAGCACCTGGGCTACAGCGCGGACAACCTGTTCGATGCCGAGCTGATCTTCCTGACCTGCTCGAACTGGTCCTACACCATGCCGTCGGTGTATCACTTTCTGACCGAAGCCCGCTACAACGGCACCGAAATCGTCTCCATCGCGCCGGACTACAACCCCACCTCCATCACCGCCGATTACCACGTCCCGATCAAACAGGGCTGCGATGCGGCGTTCTGGCTGGGCATCAGCCAGGTCATCATGGCCGAGGGTTGGGTCGACCAGGCCTTCGTCAAGGAGCAGACCGACCTGCCGCTGCTGGTGCGCACTGACAGCGGCCGTTTCCTGCGCCAGATCGACGTGGACGGCAGCGGTCGCGAGGACCAGCTTTACGTGTACGACAGCAAGGCCGGCGCTATCGCCAAAGCGCCCCGCGGCACGCTGGCGTTTGCCGGCGACCCGGCCCTGAGCGGCGTGTACACGGTCAAGCTGGCGGATGGCAACGAGGTCAAGGTCACGCCCGTCTATGCCCAGGTCAAGGCACACCTGGACGCCGAATACACGCCCGAGAAGACGCAGGAAAAATCCGGCTGCCACGCCAGTCTGATCCGCAAGCTGGCAAAAAAGGTCGCCACCAAGCGCACCTGCTCGTATATCGGCTTCACCACCGCCAAGATCTACCACGGTGACCTGGCGGAACGGGCGCTGATCATGGCCATGGGCCTGACCGGCAACTGGGGCAAGCCGGGAACCGGCTGGAACTGCTGGGCATTTCCCGGCGATCACGTCGAGCTGCTGATGCTGCTCGAAAAACCCATCGACCAGGGCGGCCTTGAGCAGTTTGGCGCCATGGAGCAGGCCCTGGCCGCGCAGATGAAGCAAGCCGACCCGGAAATCACCGAGGAGCTGATTTCGGTCGAAGTCATCAAGGCCATGACCACCGAACTGGGCGCCTCGCCGCCGGTGTTTTTCCTCTATTACCACGCCGGCTACAAGGAGCTGTACGACAACATGGCCTGGGGCGACCCGGCCCTGAAGCGCAATTTCAGCAGCTACCTGGAAGAAGCGCTCGACAAAGGCTGGTGGAAGCCCGAGCAGATCCGCCCGGCGCCGGACAAAACCCCGCGCGTGATGATGCTGACCGCCAGCAACCCGATCCGGCGCGTGCGCAGCGCCGCCATTCAGTACCCCAAGCACCTGTTCCCGAAGCTGAAGATGATGTTCGCCATCGACCCGCGCATGTCCTCGTCGGCCATGTTCTGCGACATCGTGCTGCCGGCGGCCTGGTATTACGAAAAGGAAGACATCACGGTCTCCATCACCAACAACCCGCGCTTTGCATTCATCGAGAAAGCGGTCGAGCCGCAGGGCGAGTCGCGCAACGAGTGGGAAATCCTGGCCGCGCTGGCCAAGCGTATCGGCGAGGTCGCCACCGAGCGTGGGCTGAGCACCTACGTCGATGGCCTCGGTCGCAGCAAACGCTACGACGCCCTGTGGGGCCGCTACACCATGCAAGGCCACCTGCAAACCCAGGAGCAGGTGGTGGAGGAGATGGTCAAGATCGGCGCCGCCACCGGCATCTTCCCGCCCGAAACCACACGCGAGAGTTTCCGCAAAGCCGGCATGCTGCCCCAGCAGGGGTACGGCCACGGCTTCATGAAACATGTGGTGGCCAACGAGTACGACGCCAAGAAACCCTTCTTCAGCCTGCGCTGGCACGTCGACAACAAGACCGCCTACCCCACCTACACCCGCCGGGCGCAGTTCTACATCGACCACCCCTGGTATATCGAGGCCGGCGAGGCACTGCCGACACACAAAGAACCGCCCAAGATCGGCGGCGATTACCCGTTCGTGCTGACCGGCGGCCATCCTCGCCACAGCGTGCACTCCATCCACCATGCCTCGCCGCAGATGATGCGCATGCACCGCGCCCAGCCGGTGATGCACATGAACGACAAGATGGCCGAATCCCGCGACATCGCCGACGGCGAGATGGTGCACGCCTACAACGACATGTCCGACTTCACCATCATGGTGCGCACCTCACCCACGGTGGCGCCCAATCAGGC
>NZ_JBFIII010000003.1 GCF_041601295.1 Immundisolibacter sp. | reverse complement strand
TCGCTGATCCTGGACAGCTTCGCCGGTTCCGGCACCACCGGCCACGCGGTGCTCAAACAAAACGCCGAGGACGGCGGCAACCGCCGCTTCATCCTGGTCGAGATGGACGACAGCATCGCCCGCACCGTCACCGCCGAGCGCGTCAGGCGCGTGGCCGGCGGCTATACCAACACCAAGGGGCAGGCGGCGGCGGGCCTGGGCGGCGGCTTCCAGTTCTGCCGCCTGTCGGCCGAACCGCTGTTCGATGCCGACGGGCAAATCCGCCGCGACGTGAGCTTTGCGCAACTGGCCGAGTTCGTCTGGTTCGCCGAAACCGGCAGCGCCTGTCCGCCGTCATTCCGGGGCGGCGCAGCCGAACCCGGAATCCAGCGTCAAGCACTGGATTCCCGCTTGCGCGGGAATGACGTTTTGGCGCCGACACCCTTGCTGGGCATCCACGACGGCCGCGCCATCTACCTGCTCTACAACGGCATCCTGAAGGACAAATCCGTGGCCGGCGGCAACGTGCTGACCGGGCCGGTATTCGACCTGCTGCCGCCGTTCGCCGGCTCGAAGGTGATCTACGCCGCCGCCAACCGCATGGGCGCCCGCGCCGCCCGCGAGGGGGTTATCTTCAAGCAGACTCCGTACGCGCTGGTGGTGTAGCGTGATGATGGTTTTTTGCTCACAAAGCGAGGTGACCTCATGAGCACAACTGAAATCATCGAGCAGGCGCTCAAACTGCCGGCTGCCGAACGCTATGCGCTGCTGGAGCTGCTGCATCAGAGCCTGGATAAATCTGACCCGGCTATCGACGCGGCCTGGCAGCAGGAGGCACTGCGGCGCCTGCAGGCCTACGACGAAGGCCGCCTGGAGTGCGTTTCCCTGGAACAGGCATTCCAGGATTTGTGATGGAGCTTGTCTTTGCCGTTCTCGCCCGGGCCGAGATGGCGGAAGCAAGACGTTATTACGAACGCCAGCAGCGCGGACTCGGCCATGAGTTTGTGCGCGAGGCGTCCTTGTCCGCCCAGCGCATTCTGGAGCAGCCGTTGGCCTGGCAGGTAGAAATCGAGCCGGTGCGCCGATTCTTGTTCAACCGATTCCCGTACAAAATGCTGTACGCGATTCGCGGCGAGCGCATCGTCGTGTTGGCCGTCGCACACCAACATCGCGACCCTGAATACTGGATTGAAAGAATCGCACCGTGACCGCGTTTTCCCCCAAAACCTACCAGTCGCAGGTGCTCGAAAGCATCGAGGCCTACTTCCGCGCCTGCCACGAGCTGCCGTCGCCGTCGATTGCCTACACCGCCACCACGGAGCGGCTGTGGGGCCGGGGCATGGCCTACAACCCGCTGTCCGGCTTTCCACCCGACATGCCGTATTTCTGCCTGCGGGTGCCGACCGGCGGCGGCAAGACCTGGCTAGCCGCGAAAAGCGTGCAGCTTGCCAACACGCACCTGCTGCGCGCCGAGCGCAGCGTGATCCTGTGGCTGGTGCCGAGCAAGCCGATCCGCGAACAGACGCTGCGGGCGTTGCGCGATCGCAATCACCCCTACCACGCGGCGCTGCGCGAGGCCGGGCCGGTCGCGGTGCTGGACCTGGACGAAGCCCGGAGCCTGACGCGCGCCACGCTGGACACCGCCACCACGGTGATCGTGGCCACGCGCCAGGCGTTTCAGGTGCAGGACGAGGAATGCCGCAAGGTGTACCAGTCCAGCGGCGCGCTGATGCACCACTTCGAGCATCTCGGCCCGATCCAGCGCGCCGAGCTGCTGACCGAGGGTACGGGCGCCGATCAAATCACTCCGTACTCGCTGGCCAACGTGCTGCGCCTGCGCCGGCCGTTCGTGATCGTCGACGAGGCGCACAACAGCCGCACGGAACTGGCCTTCGACATGCTGGCGCGCTTTCGGCCCAGCGGCGTGATGGAGCTGACCGCCACGCCGGACCTGGAACGCACGCCCAGCAACGTGCTGCACAGCGTGTCCGCGGCGGAGCTGAAAGCCGAGGAGATGATCAAGCTGCCGGTGGTGCTGGAAACCGAACCGAACTGGCAGCAGTGTCTGGCCGACGCCATTGGCCGCCGCGAGGCGCTGCACCAGCTTGCGCAGCAGGAACAGCGCGCCGGTGCCGCCTACTTGCGGCCGATCGTGCTGATTCAGTCGGAGCCGCGCCGGGCCGGGGTGCAGACGCTGGATTTCGAGCGCGTGCGCCATGAGCTGATCGCCAATCACCGCATTCCGGCGGACGAAATCATTGTTGCCACCGGCGACGAACGCGGCCTGGAGCAGGTGGAGGCGGATTACAAACTGGGCATTCGCGACCCGGCCTGCCCGGTGAAATTCGTCATCACCCAGCGCGCGCTGGCGGAGGGCTGGGACTGCCCGTTTGCCTACATCCTGGTCAGCATGGCGTCGCTGTCGTCGGCCACGGCGGTGGAGCAGTTGCTCGGCCGCGTGCTGCGCCAGCCGGAGGCGAGCCACCGCCAGGCGCGGGCGCTGAATCAGTCCTACGCGTTCGTGGTGTCGCGCAACTTTGCCGAGACGGCCGGGGCGCTGCGCGACCGGCTGGTGGCCGGCGCCGGCTTCGAGCGGCGCGAGGTGGGCGAGTTCGTCACTGCGGCCCGCGACGAACAAGCCCGGCTCGATCTTGAAGGCCACGCCGGGCGCGTGGTGGTGCGGCCGGTGGTGATTACCTTGTCCGAGAAGCCGGACCTCAAAAGCGTGCCCAGGCCGGTGCGGGACAAGGTGAGCTGGGATGGCAAGCTGAACACACTGACCATCACGACGCCGCTGACGCAAGACGAGACCGAGCTGCTGCGCGCATCGGTGCAGTCCGAAACCGCTGCCGCTGCCATTGCCGAGGCGGCGCAGATCAGCCGCAGCACGGCCATCGAGTTTTTTCAGACGCCGGCCGAATCGGGCGAGCGTTTTCGGGTGCCGCAGCTGGCGCTGCGCGTGCAGGGCAAGTTGCAGCTGTTCGACGACCCGGAGGTGCTGGAGTACCCGTGGGACTTGTCGCCCTACGACGCCACGCCCACGGCCGACGACCTGCTGGCGCTGGACGGCAACCTGAAGGTGTCCGAAGGCGGCGAGATCGACGTGGACGCCCAGACCGGCAAGGTGTTTTCACGCTTCCTGCCGGACCTGCAGCGCGACCTTGGCCTGATCTACCAGCCGGAGCACTGGGACGCGGTACGCCTGGCGGCGTGGCTGTGCCGCAATCTGCCGGAGCAGTCTTTGACACACGCCAGCAAGCAGGCCTTCGTCGCCGCCTGGCTGGCCGGGTTGCTGAACCGCGAGGGCTTCACGCTGGCCCGCGCTAACCTGCAGAAATTCCTGATCCGAAGTCAGCTCGAAGCGCGTATCCGCGACCTGCGCAAACAGGCCGTCGGCAAGGCCTATCAGCAGGTGCTGTTCGGCGAGGATACCGCCGCACGCGTGGCCGTAAGCGACCACTACGCATTCGAGTTCAACCCGCACGCCTACGCGCCCGGCCGCGATTACGACGGCCGTTTCGGGGCGTTCGATTTTCGCCGGCACTTCTACGGCCGCATCGGCGACTTCGACAACAAGGAAGAATTCGAATGCGCCTGCTGGCTGGACACCCAGGCGCAGAAAGGCCGCATCCGGTTCTGGGTGCGCAATCTGGTGCGCCGCGAAGGCAGTTCGTTCTTCATGCAAAAGGCGGACGGGCGTTTTTACCCGGACTTCGTGTGCCAGCTACCCGCATCAAACGACCGGGCCGGGGCGGCGCTGGTGGTGGAATACAAAGGCGGCAACGGCTGGACCGACGCCCAGGACGACCGCCTGATCGGCGGCCTGTGGGCGGAGCTGTCGGAGGGGCGCTTCCGCTTCGTGATGGTGAAGGACAAGCGGTGGGAATGGATCGAGGAGCATCTGAGTTGAGCGAGCAATCTGCGACCGAACTCATGTCCGACGTGACCGATGAGGACGTGCTGGTCCTCGACTGGTTTCTGGAGTCAACCAAACTGGCCGGTCGGGCGATGAACGTGTCCATGCTGGAGGGTTTTCTGACGGCTATAGTCGTTGGCCCGCGTCTGGTGATGCCCTCCGAATGGCTACTCTGGGTATGGGACAAGCACGACGGCGAGGCGGTGGCCGACTTCACGAGCCCGGAGGCGGCCAACGTCGTGTTACAGCTGGTGATGCGCTTCTATAACACCGTGATTCGGAAGTTCATGGATGACCCGGCGGCCTTCAAGCCTGTGTGTTTGATGGGTGAGCAGTGGCGAGCCGAGGACTGGTGCGAGGGCTTCCTGATCGGCCAGCAGTTTGACCGGGAGGCCTGGGCCCTGGCCATGCTCGGCAATTCGGAGTGGTTCGCGCCGTTCATGCGCCTAGGCACCACAGAGGGGGACGAAATCACTGCAAGACAAGGTGGTCGCGAGCATTGGATACAGCAAATCGTACCCTCGCTGATGAACATTCACGCCTTCTGGCTGGCGAGACGCCCGACTGAGCCGAGCGGACTGGAGTACGAGAACTTTGACTGGGCACAACGCTCCCGCCAGCCGGCGGTGCGCGGGGTGCCCAAGGTGGGCCGCAACGACCCGTGCCCCTGCGGCAGCGGCCGGAAATTCAAAAAATGCTGTGGGGGCGTGGCTGCGACCCTGCACTGACTGCCCAGGAAACGCTCTCACCCCCGGGTCCATCAGCAGCTGCGCCCAATGGTCGGAGTCGCTCATGGCCACGGCAGCGTCTGTCTGGTTGTGACCGGTCAGGTATGCACGTGTGGACCCTGTACACATGTGTTGGCAACCCTGGTGGGCGACGGAGTTATTTGAGGCGCCGACAGCGAGGTTGCGGCCTTTATGCGAATTCGAAAGCAAGCCGTGGAGTGCGCTTGCACCGGGCAATCGCTAACTTTCGGACATCGGCCAGTCTGGCCAGCGAAATGGTGGGAGCGCCATGGTAGGAACGACTGAAAGGCTGGTGACAGCGACACTGAGCGATCCGCGTTGGGTGGCGGTGTGCGCTCGCGATGCCGCCGCCGACGGGCAGTTCTTCTACGCGGTAAGAACCACTGGCGTTTATTGCAAACCGTCCTGCGTGGCGCGTGCCGCGCGCCCGGAAAACGTGGAATTTCACGCCACTGCCGAAGCCGCCGAGCGGGCCGGTTTTCGTCCCTGTAAACGGTGCCGGCCCGGCCAGCCGACGTTGGCGCAACAGCACGCTGCGCTGATTGCCGATCTGTGTCGGTTCATCCAGGTCGCGGAGTCACCGCCCACTTTGCATGTACTGGCGCACCGGGCCGGACTCAGCCGGTATCACCTGCATCGAATTTTCAGAGCCGTCACCGGGGTCACGCCCAGGGCTTACGCGGCCGCCCATCGCGCCAGCCGTGTGCGGGTCGAACTGGGGCGCAGCGATACCATCACCGAGGCTATCTATGGCGCCGGCTTCAACTCCAACGGGCGTTTTTACGCGACCTCCAATCAGGTGCTTGGCATGACGCCGACCCAGTACCGCGCGGGCGGTGTCGATACCGCAATACGCTTCGCGGTCGGCCAGTGCTCACTGGGCGCAATTCTGGTGGCGGCTAGCGAGCGCGGTGTGTGCGCCATTCTGCTGGGTGACGATCCGGAGGCCCTGGCCCGCGATCTGCAGGATCGCTTCCCCCGTGCCGATCTGGTGGGCGGGGATGAGGATTTCGAGCAACTGGTAGCGCGCGTGGTGGGCTTTGTCGAAGCGCCGAGACTCGGACTGGACTTGCCACTGGACGTGCGCGGCACGGCCTTCCAGCAGCGCGTGTGGCAGGCACTGGGGCAGATTCCTGCCGGCAAGACCGTGACCTATACGGATATCGCCCGGCGTATTGGCGCACCAAATGCGGTGCGCGCGGTTGCCGGGGCCTGCGCTGCCAACCCCTTGGCGGTGGCGATTCCCTGTCACCGGGTGGTCAGCCTCAACGGTGGATTGTCCGGTTACCGTTGGGGTGTGGAGCGCAAGCGCGCACTGCTCGACCGCGAGGGCGATGTCTGATCGCGGGACTACGGGCGCGCTCGATCAATTCATTGTAAGAGAAGGTAAGTTTTCCCCGGCAGGGAACGAAATCCGGACTAAACGGCATTCTCACGGAACGTCCAACAACAGCAAGGTGTTGGTACGGCCAGAACCCGGTCGGTCGCCCTTGGTGATCAGGACTCGCATATTGGCGGAGATCAGGGCGCGTTCTTTCAGCAGATCCAGGGCGTCGTACGCGGCGCGCTCGTAGGGGCGGGCGCCACGATCGAAGCTGATTGCGGTCACGCCGCGCAGCAGGGCCATGCGCCGACGCGTACGGGCGTGCTCGGTCAGGGCGAACACCGGTACCTGGTGCAGCAGCCGCGACAGCAGCAGCGCGGTGTGGCCGGAGTCGGTCAGTGCTACCGCCGCGCCAAGCTCGCCGTGCCGGGTCAGGTACATGGCGGCCATGGCGATGGCCTCGTCGGTGCGCTCGAAGTGGCTGGCAAATCGCTCGATCGAGCGCTCGGTCACCGGGTAGCGTTCGGCGCCCAGGCAGATCCGCGCGACTGTCTCGACGGTCCGCACCGGGTAGGCGCCGGTGGCGGTTTCGGCAGACAGCATTACCGCATCGGTGCCGTCGATGACTGCGTTGGCGACGTCGAGCACCTCGGCGCGGGTCGGCACCGGGTTGGCGATCATAGACTCCATCATTTGGGTGGCGGTGATGCACGGGCGGTTCAGTTCGCGCGACACGGCGATGATGCGTTTCTGTACGCCGGGCAGTTCCGCATCGCCGATTTCCACGGCAAGATCACCGCGCGCCACCATCACCGCGTCGGCCGCTTCGACGATGCTCTCAAGCGCCGCTACTGCCTCGGTACGTTCGATCTTGGCCACGATCCGGGCGTGGCCACCGGCGCCACGCAGCAGCTCGCGGGCGAGCTCGATATCCAGCGCCCGGCGCACGAAGGACACGGCGAGGTAGTCCACCTCCAGCTCGGCGGCGGTGGTGATGTCCTGGCGATCCTTGGCGGTCAGGGCCGGTGCCGACAGGCCGCCGCCCTGTTTGTTGATGCCCTTGTGGGTCGACAGCAGGCCACCGGCTTCCACTTCGCAGCGCACAGCGCCGTCCTGCGCGGACAGCACGCGCAGCTGAATGAGCCCGTCGTTCAGGAGCAGACGATCGCCACTGGTAACGTCGTCCGCCAGTTCAGGGTAATCGGTACCTACCTGGGTGGCGTCGCCGTCGAGCTCGCCGAGCGCGGCGTCGATGGTGAACAGCTCCCCGGCCACCAGCATCACCGGCCCGTCGCGAAACCCGCGTACTCGCACCTTGGGGCCGGCCAGGTCCGCCAGTACCGCCACGTCGTAGCCCAGTTCGGCAGCGGCGGCGCGCAGGTCGCCAATGCGCCGTTCGTGGTCGGCCCGTACCCCGTGCGAGAAGTTGATCCGCGCCACGTTCATGCCCGCCTGCAGCAGTTGCATCAGCACCTGAGGTGGGTCGGTAGCCGGGCCGAGAGTGGCGACGATGCGGGTTTGGCGTTGTTTGATCATGGCAGGTCCGTGCGAAAGCCGAGTGCCGCCAGGTCTGCAGCGGTGTTGATGTTGCTGAACGCGCGTCGGGGGTGTTGCGACGACGCGCCTGGGTCTGTTACGTCCAAGTCCTCGGCAAAATCCACCTCAAGCCAGCCGATGGTCTGTAATAGATCCTGCACGCGTCGCCGGCCGTCGTCCAGGCAATGCTCGACCTGCGCCAGTGCCGTTTTGGGCAGCAGCACGCAGGCGTAGTGGTGGCGCACACCGTCGAAGGGCACGCGGGCGCGCCGGTCGCTCGGTGCCGCCGCATTCAGCAGCCGCTGACAAAGATCCGTCGGCAGATACGGCATGTCGCACGGTGTTGCCAGCAACCAGGATGTGGCGCAGACCTGCAGGCCGACGCGCAGGCCGGCCAGCGGACCGGCATCCAGAAACGGGCCATCCTCGAGCACGCGAAAACCCAGGGCGCGATAGACGTCGAGGTTGCGATTGGCGCTGACCAGCAGGCTGTCCACCTGTGGCGCGAGACGCTGCGCCACACGCTGCACCAGTGGCACGCCGTCGATTGGCAGCAGGCCTTTGTCGATACCGCCCAGGCGGCTACCGCGCCCGCCGGCAAGAATCAAACCCGTGACCGCCGCGGGTGGGCGGGTGACAGAGGCGTTGGCACAGTGACCGGGCATGGACTGACGCGCTATCCTTCTGCGCTCTTTCGACCCTCAGTGAGGGGCGGCGGCGGGCGCAACGACCCGTCAACACACTCCTCCAAGCTATGGCCCATCATACCCTCGACGCCCGTTACCTTCTGTGCCCAATGCCGGTGTTGCGCACGCAGGCGAAGATCCGCGACCTCGCGCCCGGCGACGTGCTGGAGGTGCAGTGCACCGATCACGGGGTGCTGGCCGATATTCCCGCCTGGTGCCGCATAAACGGTCATCGGCACATCGACAGTTTTGAACGCGACGGCGTGGTGACCATCATTCTTGAGGTGGGTAGCGATGCCGACGACCACCGCCAGTCCTGAGGGCAGCCGCCGCTACCAGGCCGGTCGCCGGGTCACGTTGTTCGCGGCTGGCATCAACCTGTTTCTGGCCATTATCAAGTTCACCGGCGGTATCTTCGGCCACTCGCAGGCACTGATCGCCGACGCCATCGACTCCAGCGCTGACCTGTTCAGCGACATGGCGGTGCTGTACGGCGCCCGCGAGGGTTCGCGTGCTCCCGACAGCAAACATCCCTACGGCCATGGGCGGGTCGAGACGCTGGTGTCGGTTTTTCTGGGCGCGGTGTTGTTGGCAACGGCCGCGGGTATCACGCTGAGCGCCGCCCAGCGACTGCTCAGTAGCGATTTGCTGATGCCGCCGGAGCCGGCCACCTTGCTGGTCGCCGTGATTGCGATCGGGCTCAAGGAATGGATCTATCGCTATACCTTGCGGGTCGGCCGCGAAACGCGCTCGCGCATGCTGGAGGCAAACGCCTGGCACCAGCGCACCGACTCGATTTCCTCTCTGGTGGTGCTGCTGGGTGTGGGCGGCAGCCTGTTGGGCATGCCGTATCTGGATCCGGTGGCCGCCATCGGCGTGTCGGTGCTGATCGCCCGTGTCGGCTGGCAACTGCTGTGGCAGTCAGTGTCGGAGCTGGCCGACGTGGCCCTGTCGCGCGACCGGGTAGCTGCCATTCGCGCGGCTATTCGCGACGTGGAGGGAGTGCACGACCTGCACTTGCTACGCACCCGCCAGGCCGGCCCCGACGCGCTGGTGGACGTGCACGTGCAGGTTAATCCGCACATCAGTGTGTCCGAGGGACATCGCATTGCCGAGCACATCCGCGAGCGCCTGATCGCAGATCTCGACGAGGTCAGCGACGTGCTGGTACACATCGACACCGAGGACGATCAGTCCTTCGAGCGCGGTCGTACCCTGCCGTTGCGGGCGGATCTGGAGCAGAAAATCCGCAGCACCATTGCCGGCCTGCCCAGCGCCGAGCAGGTGAAGCGGGTCCAGCTGCACTACGATGCCGACCGCATTGGCGTGGAACTGCACCTGCCGCTTGCCGTAACCACCGATACCCGGTCTGCCCAGGCATTGGCCGAGCAACTGTGCGCGCCGATACGCCTGCTGCCAAACATCGCCGAGGTGGCGGTGCACTTCGTTACCTGAGGGGTCCATGTCCGGCAATACCTTCGGCCGACTGTTTGCCGTCACAACCTTTGGCGAGAGCCACGGCCCGGCGCTGGGCGCCATCATCGATGGCTGTCCGCCCGGTCTGCCACTGGCCGAGGCCGACATTCAACCCGACCTGGACCGGCGCCGGCCCGGAACCTCGCGTTTCACCACCCAGCGCCAGGAAGCCGACCAGGTGGAGATCCTGTCCGGCGTGTTCGAGGGCCTGACCACCGGCACGCCGATTGGTCTGCTGATTCGCAATACCGACCATCGATCGCGTGATTACGAGGCGATCAAGGACAAGTTTCGGCCCGGTCATGCCGACTACACCTACCAGCAAAAATTCGCCCACCGCGACCACCGTGGCGGCGGGCGTTCGTCGGCCCGCGAAACCGCCGCCCGGGTGGCGGCTGGCGCGGTAGCGCGCAAATACCTGGCCGGACGCGGCATTCTTATCCGCGGCTATCTGGCGCAAATGGGCGACATCGCGCTCGCGCTGCGCGATTGGGCTGCGGTGCACGAGAACCCGTTTTTCTGTCCTGACCCGTCCCGTGTGCCGGAGCTGGAAGCGGCCATTACGCTGCTGCGCCGCGATGGCGATTCGGTCGGTGCGCGGGTGAACGTGGTTGCCAGCGGCGTGCAGCCGGGCCTGGGCGAGCCGGTGTTCGACCGCCTGGATGCCGACATCGCGCACGCCATGATGGGCATCAACGCCGTCAAAGGGGTCGAGATCGGCGCCGGTTTCGAGGTGGTGCGGCAAAAGGGCAGCGAGCACCGCGACCAGATGAGCGCTGCCGGGTTCCTGAGCAACCGGGCCGGAGGCGTTTTGGGCGGCATCTCCAGCGGTCAGGATATTACGGTCAGCCTGGCGCTGAAGCCGACTTCCAGCATTCGCCTGCCGGGTCGCACGGTGGACGTGCACGGTGCGGACACCGATATCGTCACCACCGGTCGCCACGACCCGTGCGTCGGCATTCGAGCGGTGCCGATCGCCGAGGCGATGCTGGCACTGGTGCTTATGGATCACCTGCTGCGTCAGCAGGCGCAAAACGCGGGCGTGGTATCGGTTACCCCGATCATCCCCGGCTCGATTGGCGACTGACGCACGGTCGGCGTTGCCCTATTGGCGACTGTCGGCTTTCTACCTGTTCTATTTCGCCATTCTGGGCGCGATGGTGCCGTACTGGACGGTGTTTTTGCGCGGGCGTGGGATGAGCGCGCTCGAAATCGGTCAGCTGATGGCGGTGGGCACGCTGACACGCATCCTCGCCCCCTGGGCCAGTGCTTGGGTGGGCGACCGCATGGCGCGGCGCATCGTGGTGGTGCGCCTGGCGGCGGCACTGATGACGGTGGTTTTCTGCGGCATGTTCGTTGCCGGCGGTTTCTGGCAGGTGGCGCTGATCACAGCCGCGTTCGGTTTTTTCTGGAACGCGGCGCTGCCACAGTTCGAGATCGTCACCCTGCGCCATCTGGACGGTGTCGGCAATCTGTATGGCCGCATCCGGTTGTGGGGGTCCGTGGGGTTTATCGGCGTGGTGCTGGGTGGCGGCTGGTTGCTGGAGCAGTCCGGCCTCGAGACCCTGTTGCTGGTGCTTCTGGCGACCATGGTCGGCACCTTTGTCAGCAGTCTTTTGGTACCCGACCGGGTCGGCGCACCGGCGGTGCAGGCGCGAGCCTCGTTGCGCGGCGCGCTGCGCAATCCGGCGGCGCTCGGTTTTCTGGTGGCGGCATTTCTGATGCAAGCCAGTCACGGCCCGTACTACGGTTTTTATTCGATCCTGCTCGAAGACCTCGGTTATACACGCAGCATGATCGGTGCCCTGTGGGCGCTGGGCGTGGTGGCGGAAGTTGCGGTGTTCCTGGCATTGGCGCGCCTGTTGCCGCGCCTGGGCGCGTCGCGGGTATTTTTGCTAAGCCTGCTGTTGGCAGCGGTGCGCTGGCTGGTGATCGGCCACGGCGCGGCGAGTCTGGGCTGGCTGTTGCCGGCGCAGATCCTGCACGCCGCTACCTTTGGTGCTTTCCATGTTGCGGCGTTAGCACAGGTGCAGCGCTTTTTCCCGGCTGCCCTGCAAGGACGCGGGCAGGCGCTCTACAGCGGCCTTTGCATGGGAGGTGGCGGCGCGCTGGGCGGTGTGGCGAGCGGATTCCTGTGGGACTCAGCCGGGCCGACACGGGTGTTCGAACTGGCAGCGGCCGCCGCCCTGGTCGCGGGCCTCTTATGGCAATGGCTTAACCGACTTTCCCCAGACGACGCCACCGCGGCAGCGCGATGACCTGCGATGCGCCACCGGTCGGTTGCGCGGGACTGGGCGTCGGCACGGCAAAGGCTTCCCGCACCGCCGTGTCGATGGTGTCCAGGAAACGTACGGTGGACAGGTCGGTGGCGGGCTGGTCAAGCACTTTTTCCCGGACCGGTTGCAGTGCTGCCAGCGTACATTCGGCCGAGACAAGAGCTCGGATGTGGTAGCATCGATTGGCTTTGTAGACTGCCTGTAACAGCTCACGTACCAGGCGGTCGTGCAGGCCGGTAGCCTGCAACAGGTCGGCCGGTTCCTTGGCCGACCTGTTGACCATAAGGTGGCAGGTGCCGAGCCGATTTTCGAGCCAGATGACAAGTTCGCGATAGGTCATGGCACAAGCCGACTCGATAGGTCTTCGATTCCAGGGTGAAGTTAGCCGCCGCGCGGTGGGTGCGGGCGGTGGCTTATTCTGGGAGGGTCTTTGTCGCTTGTCGAGCGGCCATGGCGACGCGTCGAGGCATATCCGGTAACGTCCGCTCCGGCGGGCTCAGGTCTGAAGTCAGCAACACACGGTAAGCGTGCCATGACCGGCAAAACCCTTTACGACAAGCTGTGGGATTCCCACGTCGTGCACACCGAAACCGATGGTTCGGTGCTGCTGTATGTCGACCGTCATCTGATTCATGAGGTGACTTCGCCGCAGGCCTTCGAGGGTCTGACGCTGTCGGGTCGCCGACCGTGGCGCACCGCGGCCAACCTGGCAGTGGCCGACCATAACGTGCCGACCACCGACCGCAGTGTCGGTATCGCCGACCCGGTGTCGCGTGAGCAGGTCGAAACGCTGGACCGCAACTGCGACACCTTCGGCATCACCGAATTTCGCATGAACGATCCGCGCCAGGGCGTGGTGCACATCATCGGTCCGGAGCAGGGCGCCACCCTGCCGGGCATGACGGTGGTGTGCGGCGATTCGCACACGTCGACCCACGGTGCATTCGCGGCCCTGGCCTACGGCATCGGCACCTCCGAGGTCGAGCACGTGCTGGCCACGCAGACGCTGCCGCAGCGAAAGTCGAAAAACATGCAGGTGCGGGTCGATGGCAGCCTGGGTCCGCATGTTTACGCCAAGGACATGATCCTGGCCATCATTGGCGCCATCGGCACCGCCGGTGGTACTGGCTATGCCATCGAGTTTGCCGGTGAGGCGGTGCGTGGGCTGTCCATGGAAGGGCGCATGACGCTGTGCAACATGGCCATCGAGGCCGGCGCGCGTGTTGGCCTGGTAGCGGTCGACGACACCACCGTCGACTACATCCGTGGCCGTCCGTTTGCGCCTCAGGGGCTGGCCTTGGAGCAGGCCGCTGCCGCCTGGCGGGGGCTGGTGTCCGATCCCGATGCCCGCTTCGACCGGGTCGTGGAATTGGACGCCGCCGCCATCATCCCGCAGGTGACCTGGGGCACCTCGCCCGAGATGGTGTTGCCGGTCGATGGCCGGGTGCCCGATCCGGCCGCCGAAACCGATCCGGCCCGCGCCGAGGGCATGCGCCGGGCGCTTGATTACATGGCGCTCGAAGCCGGTACACCGCTGGCCGCCATTGCCATCGACAAGGTGTTTATCGGTTCCTGCACCAATGGCCGCATCGAGGACTTTCGGGTTGCCGCGACCGTGCTCAAGGGCCGCAAGGTGGCTGGCAACGTGCGCCTGGCCCTGGCTGTGCCGGGCTCGGGCCTGGTCAAGCGCCAGGCCGAGGCCGAGGGGCTGGACGAAATCTTCCGCGCCGCCGGGTTCGAGTGGCGCGAGGCAGGCTGCTCCATGTGCCTGGCCATGAATGCCGATCAGCTGGAGCCTGGCGAGCGCTGCGCGTCTACCTCCAATCGCAACTTCGAGGGGCGCCAGGGGCAGGGCGGGCGCACCCATCTGGTCAGCCCGGCGATGGCCGCGGCGGCCGCGATCGCCGGGCATTTTGTGGACGTAAGGCAACTATGAAGGAGACACCGATGAACTGCGTGAAGTTACTGTTGGCCGCGGGCCTGTTGCTGTCACTGTCCGCCTGCAACACCCTCGCCGGCATTGGCAAGGACGTGCAGAGGGGTGGTGAAGCGATCGAGAAGTCAGCGAAGTAAGGCATGGACGCGTTTACCTCCCTGGTCGGCGTGGTGCTGCCGATTGACCGCGCCAATGTCGATACCGACGCCATCATCCCCAAGCAGTTCCTGAAGTCGGTCAAACGCAGCGGCTTCGGGCCGAATCTGTTTGACGAGTGGCGCTATCTGGATCATGGCGAGCCGAACCAGGATTGCTCCGGTCGGCCGCTGAATCCGGATTTCGTGCTCAACCAGCCGCGGTACCGTGACGCACAAATCGTGTTGGCGCGCCGTAATTTCGGCTGTGGATCAAGTCGCGAGCATGCTGTCTGGGCACTGGTTGGGTATGGCATCCGTGCCGTGATCGCGCCGAGCTTTGCGGAAATCTTCTACAACAATGCGTTCAAGAACGGCTTGTTGCCGGTGGCCCTGGCCGAGGACGTGGTCGATCGTCTGTTCGGCGACGTCAAGGCGAACGAAGGCTACCGGCTGACGGTAGATCTGGAGGCCTTGCAGGTGCGCACGCCCGATGGGCAGGTTTTCGCGTTCGAGCTTGAAGCAGATCGTCGTCACCGCTTGCTGAACGGTCTTGATGACATCGCACTGACCCTTGGCCACGCCGACGCCATCCGGGCTTACGAGGCGCAGCGTGCCACCGAGGCGCCGTGGCTGTTCCCCGACCGCGCCGGGTCGCCGCGATGACATCCAAGCTGCTGTTGCTGCCGGGAGACGGCATCGGGCCGGAAATCCTGGCTGAAGCGGAAAAGCTGCTGGCGTGCCTGCAAGCGGATTTCGGTATGGGCTTCGAGTGCGAGCGCGGGCTGATCGGGGGTTGCGCCATTGATGCCACCGGCAGGCCCTTGCCTGATGAGACGGTGAGCCTGGCACGTGCCGCGGACGCCGTGCTGCTGGGTGCGGTCGGTGGCCCGAAATGGGACCAGGGTCCCCCGGCGCTGCGCCCGGAGCGGGGCCTGCTTGGCATCCGAAAGGCGCTTGGGCTGTACGCCAACCTGCGCCCGGCCCTGCTGTTTCCGGAGTTGGCCAGTGCCTCGACCTTGAAGTCCGAGGTGGTGGCAGGTCTGGACATCCTGATCATCCGGGAGCTTACCGGCGGTATTTATTTTGGCGAGCCGCGCGGTGTCGATACCTTGCCCGACGGCAGCCGCGAAGGCCGTAACACCATGGTGTACGGCGAGGCGGAGATCGAGCGCATTGGGCGCACCGGCTTCGACATCGCCCGCCGTCGCGGCCGCCGGCTGTGCTCGGTGGACAAGGCCAACGTGTTGGAGACCAGCCAGCTGTGGCGCGAGGTGATGACCCGTCTGGCCGCCGAGTATCCGGACGTGGAACTGAGTCACATGTATGTCGACAATGCCGCCATGCAGCTGGTGCGGGCACCGAAACAGTTCGATGTGGTCGTTACCGAGAACCTGTTCGGCGACATCCTGTCCGACTGCGCCGCCATGTTGACCGGGTCGATTGGAATGCTGCCGTCGGCCTCGCTGAACGAGACCGGCTTTGGCCTGTATGAGCCGGTACACGGCTCGGCCCCGGACATTGCCGGCCAGCACAAGGCCAATCCGCTGGCCACGCTGCTGTCGGTAGCCATGCTGCTGCGCTACAGCCTGGGCCAGCAGGACACCGCCGACCGCGTCGAGCGGGCGGTGGGCAGTGTGTTGCGGCAGGGCTTGCGTACCAGAGACATTGCGGTGACCGGCGACACGCTGGTGTCCACCGCGCTGATGGGCGATGCCGTGGTGGCGGCGCTGCGGGCTGACGTTTGAAATTCCGGTAACGATAATGAGTCGTAAATACAACGTAGCGGTCGTTGGCGCCACAGGGGCTGTCGGCGAAACCATGCTTGAGGTCCTGGCGGAGCGAAACTTTCCGTTGGGCGAGTTGTACGCGCTGGCCAGCGAGCGGTCGGTCGGCAAGATGGTCACCTGCGGCGATCGGCGCCTGCGCGTGCAGGACCTGGCCACGTTCGATTTCTCGAAAGCCCAGATCGGCCTGTTCTCGGCCGGCGGGTCGGTGTCGGCCGAATACGCGCCGCGCGCGGTGGACGCCGGCTGCGTGGTAATCGACAACACCTCGCACTTCCGGAACGATCCGGACATCCCACTGGTGGTCCCGGAGGTCAACGCGGTTGATATCGCGGAGTATCGCAACCGCGGCATCATCGCCAATCCGAACTGTTCCACCATTCAACTGGTCGTGGCGCTCAAGCCGCTTCACGACGTTGCCCGGGTGCGCCGCATCAACGTCGCGACCTATCAGTCGGTATCTGGCACCGGGAAAAAAGCCATCGAGGAGTTGGCCGGCCAGACCGCCAAACTGCTCAATGGTCAGTCGATCGAGCCAACGGTTTATCCGAGGCAAATCGCTTTCAACGCCCTTCCACACATCGACAGCTTCCAGGACAACGGATACACCCGCGAAGAGATGAAGATGGTTTGGGAAACCCGCAAGATTCTCGGCGACCAGCAGATTGAGGTAAATCCCACCTGCGTGCGCATTCCGGTTTTCTATGGTCACTCGGAAGTGGTGCATGTGGAGTTCGAGCAGCCGCTGACCGCCGATGAAGCGCGTCGCCTGTTGACGCAGGCCCCGGGGGTCAGGGTGGTTGACGAGCATGTTCCCGGTGGTTATCCCACCGCGGTCGAGGCGGCCGGTACCGACTGGGTTTATGTCGGTCGGATTCGCGAGGATATTTCCCACCCCTGTGGGCTTGATCTGTGGGTCGTTTCGGACAATATCCGCAAGGGTGCGGCGACCAATAGTGTGCAGATAGCGGAGTTGCTGGTCGCAGGATATCTGGACGCATGAGGTCTGTGGTTTGTGGCGCGGTGGGCGCTGCGCTAACCTTGCTGCCCAGACATCCACCACACGGCTGAATTTTGTAAAAAAGGGGAGGGCTCCGGTGGTAGAAAGAACTAGCCTGAAAAAGGCGTTAGCGCCGGCCCTGTTGCTGCAACTCGGTTTGGTTCCGTTGACGGCGAATGCGCTGGGTCTTGGCAACGTGCGCGTCGACTCGGCGCTCGGTCAGCCGCTGAATGCACGCATCGAGTTAATAGGCGCGACGCTGGCTGAAGCCGAGTTGGCAACCATCAGCCTGGCGTCGGCCGAGGTGTACCAGCGCATGGGCGTCCAGAGCGCCGCCATGCTGCGTTTTGCGGTTCAGGTGGGGCAGGATGGCCGGCCTTATGTGCGCGTCACCTCACCGGGGCCGGTCCGCGAACCCTATGTCGATTTTGTGGTCGAGGCGATCAGCCCGACCGGGCGAGTGGTCAGGCACTACACCGTTTTGCTTGACCCGGTTGGAGCGTTGCCCGCGGCGAGGCCACCGGCGGCAGCTTGGTCGGCCGGCGTCACCCCCATTCCCGCGCCGACGCCCAGGCGGCTGCCGCGGGATGTTTTTGCCGATGTCGGCAAGCCCGTGGCCGGCGCCGAATTCGGTCCTGTGCCGCCCGGCGCAACGCTGTGGGGGATTGCCCGGCGGGTGCAGCCGGCGGGGGCGGGTCTCGACGGCGTCATGTCGGCCATCGTGCGGGCCAATCCGGATGCGTTCATCAACGGCGACCCGAATCGGCTCAAGGCCGGCAGCCGATTGGCGATACCGGCAGCCCCGGGTTTGCGGGCTTCGGCAGTAAGTAACGCCGAGCCGCCGGTGCCGGCCGTGGAGCCGGAAATCCCTGCCGTCGCCGCACCCAGTTCCGAAGCGCCTGCCGAAGCGAGTGGCGGCATTGAGGCTGCGCCGCCTGCCAGTGCTGTCCCGAGCGCCGAGGTCCGTGTGCTGCGCAGCGAGGACGTTGTGCCTGCGGCCAGTGCCGGCAGCGAACAGCAGACCTCCGGTGAACCGACCGGTGATCGAATTCAGCTGCTGGAAGAAGCTCTGGACGCGACGCAACAGCAAAACGAGGCGCTACAGGAGCGTCTTGGTTTCTTGGAGGAGCAAATCAAGACTTTGACCGATCTGGTCAAAGACGCGCCGCCCGGAAGCGAGACTGGTACGGAGCAGAACGCTGTGGCGGCCACCGCCGCTCCCCCGGTCGATGAAAAACCCCCGGCGATGCCGACAATGGAAGCTGCCGTGACGGCGCCCAACGACGCTGCCGAAGCGTCAGGCGATTCGGGGCGGGTTTCCTCGGCTTACCTGCCGGCAGCCGGCTTTGGTGCGGTCGTACTTGGCGGCTGGTGGTTATGGATGCGTCGGCGGCTGCGGGCGGCACAGCCAGCTTCGGGCACGTTTGCCGAAGCGCCCGGCCCAATCGGCGCCGAAGCCGCGCCGGCAGACCTGCCAGGAGCGCCTGTCCCGCCGCCGCCCGCAGTTCCCCAGGCAACGGTGGAGTGGGCGGACGAGGTTCCAGCCGTGGCGAGTGACGAACCGCTCGCCACCGACGACCTTGATAACGACGCGCTCGGCGATCCGGTCGACAGCCAGATCGATTTGCTGGCCGCGTATGTGGGCATGGCTGACGGCGACTCGGCGCGACAGATTTACGCCGAGATCGAGCGCGTTGGCACGGTGACGCAAAAAGCGCAGGCGGCCGAGCTGATTGCCCGACTCAACGGCTAACAGCGGCGGCGCACAGCAACGTTTTGCGTATTGCTCTTTGCGTCGAATATGACGGTAGCGGTTATTGTGGCTGGCAGTTTCAGCCGCGCAGCCCTTCGGTACAGGAAACCCTGGAAACCGCCCTGTCCAAGATCGTCGACCAACCGGTGCGGGTCGTCGCGGCCGGGCGCACCGACACCGGCGTGCATGCCCTGGGTCAGGTGGTGCATTTCGACACCGATCGCCCACGCCCGTTACGCGCCTGGCTGCGCGGCGCCAATACCAAACTGCCGGCGGACGTGCGCATTGTCGCGGCACAGCAGGTCGCAGAGGATTTTCATGCTCGCTACAGCGCGTTCGCCCGGCATTACCGCTATCTCCTGCTGAACCGTTCCCAGGCACCCGCGATTGGCCACGGTCGGGCATCCTGGGAGCCACGGCCACTCGACGTGCAAGCCATGCAGGCGGCGGCTCAGCAGTTGCTGGGCGAGCACGATTTCAGTGCCTTTCGGGCCGCCAGCTGCCAGTCGCACTCCTCCTGGCGCACGCTCAGCCGCCTGGATGTGACACGTCACGGCGCCTGGCTGGTGGTAGACGTGGTGGCCAATGCTTTCCTGCACCACATGGTCCGTAATCTTGTCGGTACGTTGATCGACATCGGTATCGGTGACCGCCCCCCGGCCTGGGCGGGGCAGTTGTTGCACGGACGCGACCGCACCCGTGCCGGTGCTACCGCGCCCGCGGCCGGCCTGTATCTGGCGGCGGTACATTACCCGCCGCGCTTCGGCCTGACGCCACCACCCTTGACGCTACTGCTGTGAACCATGGTCACCCGGGTTAAAATTTGCGGCATCACCCGGCCGCAGGACGGTGTTGCGGCGGTGGCAGCCGGGGCGCACGCGATCGGTCTGGTTTTTCATCCGGTGAGCCCGCGCAATGTGTCGATCGCCCAGGCGCAAGCGATTGTCGCGGAGTTGCCGCCGCTGGTCTGTGTGGTGGCCTTGTTCGTGGATGCCGCCGAGCAGTTGATACGGGAAGTACTGGCCGGAGTCGCGCTGGACCTTATCCAGTTCCATGGCGATGAGTCGCCGGACGCCTGCCGGCTCTACGGGCGTCGTTACCTTAAGGTGCTGCATGCCCGGCCCGGCTTTGACCTCGCCGCGGCTGCCACGCGTTATCAAGACGCCGCCGGGCTGTTGATAGATGCCTTTGTCCCGGGGGTGGCGGGTGGTAGCGGGCGGACTTTCGACTGGGCAGTGGTGCCGGCCGCCCTGCCGCGGCCTCTGGTCTTGGCGGGTGGGTTGAACGCCAGCAATGTGGCTGCGGCGCTCGATCGTGTCCGGCCCTATGCGGTGGATGTCAGCAGTGGCGTCGAGACCGAGCCGGGGATCAAGGACCTGACGCGAATCAGGACTTTCATGCGGACAGTACAACAGTGGGACCAAAAGCATGGTTGAGTTAGTGCCGCCAGCGGCGCTGCCGGACGTACGTGGCTATTTTGGCCGCTATGGCGGGCGCTTCGTGGCGGAGACCCTGATGCAGCCGTTGCGGGAGCTCGAAACGGCCTATCACGCCGCGCAAGTCGATCCGGACTTTCGGGCCGAACTCGAACAGGATTTACGCGACTACGTGGGCCGGCCATCATCGCTGTACCTGGCGCAGCGCTGGACGCGCGAGGTCGGCGGCGCGCGTATTTACCTCAAGCGCGAGGACCTGAACCACACCGGCGCGCACAAGATCAACAACACGGTCGGGCAGATCCTGCTGGCGCGGCGCATGGGCAAGACGCGCGTCATCGCCGAGACCGGCGCTGGCCAGCATGGCGTGGCCACGGCCACGGTGGCGGCGCGTCTGGGTGTTGCATGCGTCGTTTACATGGGCGTGGAAGACATCCGCCGTCAGACCGC
Organism: Immundisolibacter sp.; assembly: GCF_041601295.1. Lineage (NCBI taxonomy): Bacteria > Pseudomonadati > Pseudomonadota > Gammaproteobacteria > Immundisolibacterales > Immundisolibacteraceae > Immundisolibacter > Immundisolibacter sp. Next base: position 39,590 of record NZ_JBFIII010000003.1, on the reverse strand, counting down.
CAATGTCTATCGTATGCGCCTGCTCGGGGCGGAGGTGCGAGCGGTCGAAAGCGGCTCGCGTACGCTCAAGGATGCGCTCAATGAAGCCCTGCGCGACTGGGTTTCCAACGTCGACAACACCTTTTACATCATTGGTACCGTGGCCGGGCCACACCCGTATCCCCAGATGGTGCGCGATTTCCAGGCGGTCATCGGACGCGAGGCCCGCGGGCAGGTGCTCGAGCGTGAGGGGCGCTTGCCCGATGCGGTGGTGGCCTGTGTTGGGGGTGGTTCCAATGCGATCGGCATCTTTCACCCCTTCCTCGACGACCCGAGTGTGGTGCTGTACGGAGTTGAAGCGGCCGGTTACGGCCTCGCCAGCGGTCATCACGCGGCATCCATCTGTGCCGGCAGTCCGGGCGTGCTGCATGGCAACCGCACCTACCTGATTCAGGACAAGGACGGCCAGATTGGCGATACGCATTCCATTTCGGCCGGTCTCGATTATCCTGGGGTCGGTCCGGAGCACGCTTATCTGCACGACACCGGACGCGCGCGCTACGTCGCGGTGAGCGATGATGAGGCGTTGGCGGCGTTCCATGGCCTGACCCGCACCGAGGGCATCATCCCGGCGCTGGAGTCCGCCCACGCGTTGGCGTATGCCGGCAAGCTTGCCGCCGGCATGCGGCCGGACCAGATCGTGGTGGTCAATCTTTCCGGGCGCGGCGACAAGGACATCCATACCGTCGCCACGCTCGAAGGCATCCAGGTATGAGCCGACTGGCGCAACGTTTTGCCGCTTTGCGCGCGGCCCGACGTGCCGGGCTGGTGATCTTCGTCACGGCTGGTGATCCGCACCCCGAACTGACCGTCGAGCTGTTGCATGCTCTGGTGGCTGCTGGGGCGGACGTACTGGAACTGGGCGTTCCGTTCTCGGACCCGATGGCCGATGGACCGGTCATCCAGCGTGCCTCGGAGCGGGCTTTGGCGCATGGCATGGATTTGCGAGGGGTAATCGACCTGGTGCACGAGTTTCGCCGCAGCGACGCACAAACGCCGGTGGTGCTGATGGGATACCTGAACCCGATCGAGCAGATGGGCGTGCCGCGCTTTGCGGCTGCCGCCGCCAACGCCGGTGTGGATGGCGTGCTCACGGTGGACCTGCCGTTCGACGAGGAGCCCGACTACGCCGCCGCGCTCAAGGCGTCCGGCCTGGACAGTATTTTTCTGCTGGCGCCGACCAGTGGTCGCGAGCGGGCGCGCGTGGTCGCGGAGCGGGCCACCGGGTTCCTGTATTACGTCGCCGTCAAGGGTGTGACCGGTGCCGGGCAGGTCGACCTCGCCGACGTGCAGGCCCAGGTGCAGGCGCTGCGGACGCACACCCCGCTGCCGGTGGGGGTAGGCTTTGGCGTGCGTACACCGGCCGCCGCCGCGCAAATCGCCGGTTTTGCCGACGCGGTAGTGGTCGGTAGCGCGGTCATCGAGCTGATCGAAGCGGCGGCCGGCGCCGGTGTGACCGGCACGGCGGCCCTCAGCGGCGCAGTTACCCTGGTGCGCGAGTTGCGTGCTGGCCTCGAAGCGGTAGGAGGAACCCAATGAACTGGCTGACCCGACTGGTGCCGGCGCGTATTCGCACCCGCGCTGTTGCTTCCGCAAAAAAAGTGCCCGAAGGCTTGTGGGCCAAGTGCCCCGAGTGCAAGGCGGTGCTTTACCGTACCGAGCTTGAGCACAACCTGGAGGTATGTCCGCGTTGCGACCATCACATGCGTATCGGTGCCCGCCAGCGTCTGCATGCTTTCCTGGACGCCGAACCGCTGCGCGAACTCGGCGCTGAGCTGGAGTCGGTGGACGTACACAAGTTCAAGGACACCAAGCGCTACCGCGATCGCTTGCTCGCCATGCACAAGGAAACCGGCGAGCGCGACGCGCTGGTGGTTTACCAGGGCGCGCTCATGGGGCGCCCGCTGGTGGCGGCGGCCTTCGAGTTTCGCTTCATGGGTGGCTCCATGGGCTCGGTTGTCGGTGAACGGTTTGCCCGCGGCGCCCAGGCGTGTCTCGATCAACGCCTGCCGCTGGTCTGTTTTAGCGCCTCCGGAGGCGCGCGGATGCAGGAAGGCCTGTTCTCGCTGCTGCAAATGGCCAAGACCTCGGCGCAGCTCGCCTGCATGGGCGAGGCCGGCTTGCCGTACATATCGGTGCTTACGGACCCGACCACCGGTGGCGTCTCGGCAAGCCTCGCCATGCTGGGCGATGTCATCATCGCCGAGCCCAACGCCCTGATCGGTTTTGCCGGGGCGCGGGTAATCGAGCAGACCGTGCGCGAGGTGCTGCCCCAGGGCTTCCAGCGCAGCGAATTCCTGCTCAGCCACGGCGCGGTCGATCAGATCATCGACCGGCGGCAACTGCGCGAGCACATTGCCCGCCTGCTTGGCTTGCTGCAGGGGCACGCGGCCGCCGCGTGAGCGCGCGTTTCAGCTGCCTGAGCGATTGGCTGGCCTGGCAGGAAACGGCCCATCCGGTAAAAATCGACCTGAGTCTGGACCGGGTACGCGAGGTGCTCGGCCGCCTGGCGCTGCCACTGGCCGGGGTGCCGGTGATCACGGTCGCCGGCACCAACGGCAAGGGGTCAACAGTCGCGTTTGCCGAACACATCCTGCGCCACGCTGGCTACTGCACCGGCGCCTATACCTCGCCGCACCTGCTGCGCTACAACGAACGTGTTCGGATCGATGGCCTGCCCGTGGACGATGACACCCTGTGCGCCGCCTTCGAGCGCATCGATGCCGCCCGTGGCGAGGTGTCGCTTAGCTATTTTGAGTGGGCCACGCTGGCGGCGTTGACCATTTTCGCGGGCAGGAACTGCCAGGTGCTGTTACTGGAAGTGGGCCTGGGCGGCCGACTGGATGCAGTCAACATAGTCGATGCAGACGTGGCCATCATCAGTTCGGTCGACCTCGACCATCAGCAGTTCCTGGGCGAGACGCGCGAGGCCATAGGCGCCGAGAAGGTCGCTGTCGCGCGCGCCGGTCGGCCCTTGATAGTGGCCGATCGAGATCCGCCGGCAAGCGTGCTGGCCTATGCAACAGACATTGACGCATCGGTGTGGCGCTTTGGCGTGGACTACAAGGCGTCGACCAGTGGCGATGGCACGTGGTGTTGGCAGACGGCCGCCAACGCGCTGACGTTGCCGGTACCCGACCTGCCTGGGGCCATGCAGATACGCAACGCGGCCAGCGCGGTACTGGCGGTACACCTGCTCACACAGCGCCTGCCAGTGCCTGTATCGGCGTTCGTCGCCGGGGTGGCACACGCACGTATTGGCGGGCGTTTTGAGCGTCGCGGTCATCGCCTGGAGTGGGTGCTTGATGTCGCCCACAACCCCGAAGCGGCGCGTAATCTGGCCGAGAACCTGCGCGCGTATCCCGCGGCCGGCCGGACCGTGGCTGTGTTGGGCGTGTTGGGCGACAAGGACGCCGTTGGTATGGTCGGACCCCTGGCCGGTCTGATCGATGCGTGGCATCTGGCGGCGCTGGATGGGCCACGCGGTAGCACGGCCCAGCAGCTCGCGGCGCGGCTTGCCGAGGTGTTGCCATCGGCCGTCCGCTGCCACCGTACCGTCGCCGCGGCATGCCAGGCTGTAAGCGCCGAGGCCGCCACGGACGAATGGCGGCGGATCGTGGTGTTCGGCTCCTTTCAAACCGTCGAGCAGGCGCTGCGCAGCGGTTTGCTGCCAACGGACAGCTATAATTAGCCAGGTCAGAAGGTAATTTCAGCCCTGACGCGGGCGGATCCGTGATGGCGCGTTGTCTGGGGTGGCGCCGCACAGGGTCGATACGGGCTGACCATGTCGCAGTTGAGCGCGGCCAGCCTCAGTAGTTTCTCCCCACCCATTCGGGCGCTTGTGCACCGCTGCCGGAGTATCGATGGAACCCTCCAGGCTCAAATACCGCATCGTTGGCGGCCTTGTGTTGGTCTCCTTGCTGGCCATTCTGGCGCCGGCGCTGAACGATTTGCGACAGCCGCTTCCGCAGGGGCCGCAGACGATTGAAATTCCGGATGAACCGGTTGACGGCATCGCGAGCGCACTGCCGGCCGACGGGCCTCCGGTGACCGGGACCCTGCCGGAGGTACAGGACATCCCGCTGCCGGTTGCACCCCCCGCATACCAGTTGCAGGACGAGTCGCCAGTCACGCCAGGCCAGGCCGCGCCTGAGTCCGCGTCGTCGATACCACCCGTGCCTCCGCCCCCGCCGGCACCCAAGGAGCGTATCTCTTCCGTGCCGGCGACGCCGGTGACCAAGGCGACGCCGATCGTGGCCAGCAAGCCACCCGTAGCCAGGCCGGTGCCGGCCAAGCCCGCACCCCCCATGGCCGGAAAACCCTCGCCGGCTGCCTCGGGGCAGCGCACCGTGACGCCACCTCCAGCCCCTGGAGCCCAAGTGACGGCGGTCAGCCAGCAGGCTTGGGTGGTTCAACTGGGCACCTTCAGCAACGTCAAGACGGCGGTCGATCTGCGCGAGCGACTGCGCAAGGCTGGTTACAGCGCTTTTACCGAGCAAGTGAACACCCCCCAGGGTGTGGCGTTGCGCGTGCGAGTGGGGCCGGAGATCGACCGCGCCGCCTCGCAGGCCTTGGTTGAGCGCCTGAGCAAGGAAACCGGCCAGAGCGCCATCGTCATGTCTTATCCATGACATGAATGGCGGTGATGCAGCCCGATGAATTTCATCGACGTCATATTCATGGCTGTGATGGTGCTATCGCTGTTCGTTGGTATCTGGCGTGGTCTGTTGCGGGAACTGCTGTCGCTGGCGTCCTGGCTGGTGGCTGCCTATCTGGCGTGGCGTTTCCATCCGCCGCTGATGGAGCAGCTGGCCGGCGTGATCAGTAGCCCTGGTGCGCGCCAGGCAGCCGCGGTGTTTTTGATGTTCATCGGCGCCTTGTTGGTGTTGGCGCTCCTGTCGCACCTGTTGGTCAGCTTGCTCAAGCGCAGTCCGTTGCGGGGTACCGATCGGGCGCTGGGTGCCGTGTTCGGCGCGGCGCGTGGACTGGTTCTGGTCACGGCGACTGTGCTGCTGGTTGAAGCCACGCCCTTGCAACGGTCGTTGTGGTGGCAAGGTTCGAGTCTGGTTCCTGCAACCCGCACGTCGGCGCAGTGGCTGAAGATGGCAGCCGAGTGGGGTTTGACGCAGTTCAAGGCGCCAGCGGCGGGGTAGGGTCACCTATGTGCGGAATCATCGGAATCGTTGCCCAGACGGCCGTCAACCAGGCGCTTTATGATGGATTGACTGTGTTGCAGCACCGTGGACAGGATTCCGCCGGCATGGTCACCGCCGAGCACGGCCGCCTGTACATGCGTAAACAAAACGGCATGGTGCGTGACGTGTTCGGCCAGCAGCACATGGAGCGCCTGCGCGGCAATATGGGCATCGGCCACGTGCGTTACCCGACGGCGGGTAGTTCGGCATCGGCGGAGGCGCAACCGTTTTATGTGAACTCACCCTACGGCATTACGTTGGCGCACAACGGTAACCTGACCAATACCCAGGCGCTGCGCCAGGCGTTGACCGAGGACGAGCTGCGACACTTGAACACCGATTCGGATTCCGAGGTGTTGCTGAATGTGTTCGCCGGGGAGTTGCAACGCATCGGCCGGGTGAAGGCGGCACACGAGGACGTTTTCGCCGCGGTGCGCGCGGTGCATCGGCGTTGTCGCGGTGCTTATGCGGTGGTGGCGATGATTACCGACTTCGGCGTGGTCGGCTTTCGCGATCCCCATGGCATCCGCCCACTGGTGATTGGTGTGCGTGAGACGGTGCTCGGTGACGAGTACATCCTGGCCTCCGAGAGCGTGGCGATAGCGAGCGGTGGCTATCGTGTTCTGCGCGACGTCGCGCCCGGTGAGGCGGTGATTCTCGACCGGCTCGGCAAATTGCACACCCGTGTCTGCGTGGACACACCGCAGTTGAACCCGTGCCTGTTCGAACTGGTCTATTTCGCCCGGCCAGACTCGATCATGGACAGCATTTCGGTACACAAGTGCCGGATGCGCATGGGCGAGAAACTGGCCCATAAGCTGCGTCGGGTGTGGCCGGAACATGACATTGACGTGGTGATCCCGATTCCGGACACCAGCCGGACCGCGGCCATGCAGCTGGCGGCCGAGCTGGGATTGAAGTACCGCGAGGGCTTCATCAAGAATCGCTATATCGCGCGCACTTTCATCATGCCGGGCCAAGGCGAGCGCCAGCGCTCGGTGCGCCAGAAGCTCAATCCCATCGAGTTGGAGTTCGAGGGCAAGAACGTGTTGCTGGTGGACGACTCGATCGTGCGTGGTACCACCTCGCAACAGATTGTGCAGCTTGCGCGCGATGCCGGCGCGCGCCGGGTCTATTTCGCCTCCGCGGCGCCGGCGGTGCGTTTCCCCAATGTTTACGGTATTGACATGCCGAATCCGCATGAGCTGATCGCCCACGGCCGTAGCGAGCAGGAAGTGTGCGAGCTGATCGGCGCTGACTGGTTGCTATACCAGGACCTTGAAGACCTGAAGGACGCTGCCCGGGAGGGCAACCCCGCGGTCACGGATTTCGATGCCTCGTGTTTTGACGGCAACTATGTCACCGGCGACGTGGACCAGCTTTACCTCGACCATATCGGCCAGCTGCGCAGCGACGGTGCCAAGCAGCTGCGTGCCGTGGCCGCGCGCGATGAACTGCAAATCGTGGTTTAGGGCGGGCGCCCTAGGCGCCGCGCTGCTGCTTGCGGCGGCGCCGGCATGGGCGCTCGATCGTGGGCAGATAGACGCCGCTGTCGACCAGCGCCTGGCCGCCGCGGTGGCGGATCTGCAGGCCTGGGTCCGCGTTCCCTCCATCACCGAGGCCGGTGATCCGCACCGTACCGATAAAGTCGCCCTGTTGCGCGCGGTGGTGGTGCGGGCCGGCGAGTTGGGTCTTGAAGCCCGGCTGCTGCCGGGCGAACAGGTCGCGGTGGTTGAACTCGGGCAGGGCGAGAATGCGCTCGGCATTCTGGTGCACGCCGACGTCGTGCCAGCCGGGGATCCGGCGCGCTGGCAACATCCGCCATTCAGCGGCGCGCTGGTCGACGGCGCCGTGTGGGGGCGCGGCAGCCTGGATGACAAGGGTCCGCTGGTGGCGAGTCTGTATGCGCTCGCCGCGCTGAAGGATTCCAAGTTGCCGCTGACCCGTCCGGTACGCCTGATCGTCGGCAGCAGCGAGGAGAACATGGACTGGCGCGACCTTGACGCGGTACACGCGGCGGGCCTGGTGCCAAGCGAGGGCTGGACCGCCGACGCGGGGTTTCCCGTTATCCACGCCGAGAAAAGTTACCTCGAAGCGGTGGCGCGGTTCAGTGGTGCCGCTGACCCTGTGCTTCGGCAGTTGTCGGGCGGAGTCGTGCCTAATTCGGTGCCTGAATCGGCCGAGGCTCGCTTGCAGGGCGACCCCGCCAGGCTCACCACCGTCATGCAGGCCGCGATTGGCGCCTATGACGCCACAACGCCGGGGCCCAGTTTCAAGCTGAAGCAGGTGGACAGTGGCGTCCAGATCGTGGCCCTTGGCAAGGCCGCCCACGGTGCGCGGCCGGAACTCGGCGTCAATGCTGTCGTTCACCTTGCGCGCCTGTTGCACAGCGCTCGTCAATCTGTTGGCATCGACCCGAAATCTGCCGGCGGACGGGCACTGGCGTTTATCGCGAAGGGTCTTGGGCTTGAAACCAATGGCGCCACTTTGGGCCTTCGGCACGAGGTCGAGGGCCTGGGCGTCAGCACGGTCAATCTTGGCCTGTTGACGGGCACCGCCCAGAGTATCCGTGCCCACCTTAATATCCGCGCGCCGCGGGGGCTCGACCTGGCGATGCAGCGCATGCGTCTGGCCGCGGCGCTTGCGCCCTACGGTGGTGAACTCAAGATTATCGAAGGCAAGGAAGCGTTGTGGGTGGAGCCGGATGCGCCGCTGGTGCGCTCCCTGCTGGGCGTGTATCGCCAGTTTACGGGCGATGACAGCGCGCCGCTGGCGATCGGTGGCACCACCTACGCCAAGGCCTTTCCCGGGTTCGTCGCCTTTGGCATGGGCTTCCCAGGTGGCGAGAACCTCGCACACGCCGAGAACGAGCGTATCAAGGTGGATGATCTGCGCCGCGGCATGGCCATTTATTTGGCCACGCTGGCGCAGCTGGCGGCTGGCGTGACATTGCAGCCTCCAGTAGAACCGCCACCACCGCAACCTGATGGAGCTATGCGATGAGCGAGCCGCGACGTCTGCGCCTGGGCGCCTTTATGCGCCCGATCAGTATCCACACCGCTGCCTGGCGCTACCCCGGTGGCGCACCCGATGCCAATTTCAACTGGCCACTGATCAAGCGGCTGACACAGAAGCTTGAGCACGGCTGTTTCGACGCATTTTTCATGGCCGATCACCTGGCCGTGCCCAATATGCCGACGCCGGCGCTCAAGCGCAGCGCGACCGTGACCTCATTCGCGCCGATGACATTGTTGCCGGCGCTGGCGGCGGTTACCGAACATATTGGCCTGATCGCCACTATGTCCACCACCTATAACGCGCCCTTTCATGTCGCGCGGCAGTTCGCATCGCTCGATCACATCAGTGGCGGTCGTGCCGCCTGGAACGTGGTCACCTCAACCAATCCCTACGAAGCACTCAATTTCGGGCTGAAGGAGCACCTGGAGCACGATGAGCGCTACCGTCGTGCGCGCGAGTTTTACGATGTGGTCACCGGCCTGTGGGACAGCTGGGCCGACGATGCTTTTCTGCGCGATGTGGAAAGCGGCGTTTTCTTCGACCCTGACAAACTGCACGTGCTGGATCACCAAGGCAAGTATTACTCGGTGCGCGGGCCACTGAACATCGCCAGGCCCGTGCAGGGCTGGCCGGTCATCGTGCAGGCGGGTCAGTCCGACGCCGGCCGCCAGCTGGCCGCCGAAACCGCCGAAATGGTGTTCTCTGGCGTGGGCGATCTGGTCTCGGCGCAGCGTGTCTACGCCGATATAAAGGACCGTGCCCGAGCGGTGGGTCGCAATCCCGACCATATAGTGATCGCCCCCGGGGCCTTTGTGGTCATTGGTGACACCGCGGCCGAGGCGCGCGCCAAGAAGGCCCGTCTCGACGGTCTGGTGCATCCGGACAGCGGTATCGCCACATTGTCGGTGCAGCTCGGCTTCGACGCCTCGAAACTGGACCTTGACGGCCCGTTGCCGGACGAGCTGCCACCCACCAATGCCAGCCACACCTCGCGTCAGAAATTGGTGGACATGGCGCGCAGTGACGGCCTGACCGTGCGGCAACTCGCCCAGTACGTAGGCGCCGCTTTCGGCTCGCTGGAGATGATCGGCACGCCCTCCCTGATTGCCGATCAGATGCAGGAATGGCTTGAAACCCGCGCCTGCGATGGTTTCAATGTGATGTTCCCGTACCTGCCGGGCGGACTCGATGATTTCGTTGACCAGGTGGTGCCGGAGCTACAGCGTCGTGGCCTGTTCCGGCGCGCTTATGAGGGTACGACCTTGCGCGAGAACCTCGGCTTGCCACGGCCGGAGAACCGTTTTTTTTCTTAGGGAAGAAGCGCTCAATAAATCCATCCTGGAGTTTTCAGCGCACGTCATCGGAAAAGAGTGGTTTTTCGATAACTCATAAAATTAGTGGCTTACAGCCACAGATTTTGGCAGCGCATCCTTGCGTTGCGGGAAACACTGAATACTTCAGCGTCTCCCTAGCTGAATGCCTGGCGGTGGAGGGCATGGCCACGCCGCTGGGTTCCTGAAGCGGCTGACTACAGGCCGCAGGCGGGGATTGCCCGCTACCCATCAATCTGGATCAATCTGGGCGCTATGCGCCTTGGCGGTGGTGAGGGTGTTCTCCAGCAGCAGGGCGATGGTCATGGGGCCCACGCCGCCGGGGACCGGGGTGATCCACGCCGCGCGCTCGCGCGCCGTATCGAAACCCACATCGCCGTGCAGGCGTCCGTCCGCCAGTCGGTTGATGCCTACGTCAATCACCGTCGCGCCGGGGGCAATCCAGTCACCGGGGATCAGGCCCGGTTTGCCGACGGCCACCACCAGTAGCTGAGCCCGCCCCACGTGCTGGCGCAGATTTTCGGTAAAGCGGTGACACACCGTGACGGTGGCGCCCGCGAGCAGCAACTCCAGCGCCATGGGTCGGCCAACGATGTTGGAGGCGCCCACCACCACCGCGTCCTGACCGCGTACCGCAATGGCGTAATGCTCCAGCAGACGCATGATGCCGCGTGGGGTACATGGACGAAGACCCGGCAGGCGCTGCGCCAGGCGGCCCAGGTTGTAGGGGTGAAATCCGTCCACGTCCTTGTCCGGATGGATTCGTTCGAGCACCACTTCGGCGCGGATATGGGCCGGCAAGGGCAGCTGAAGCAGGATGCCGTCCACCTGCGGGTCGTCGTTCAGTCGGTCGATCAGCGCCAGCAGCGCGGATTCTGTCGTGTCGGCCGGCAAGTCGTGCCCGAACGACATCATGCCGACTTCCTCACAGGCCCGCCGCTTGCTGCTTACATAGATTTGCGATGCCGCATCAGCGCCTACCAGCAGCACCGCCAGGCCCGGCCGGCGCTGATACTGGGTGGTAAACAGGGCGGTGCGGGCGGCGAGCGCCGTGCGTAGCTCGGCCGCCACCCGCTTGCCGTCGATAATGCGCGCGGGCATGGGTGTCCAGGGCAGGGTGAATTCGCCGCCAATCATCGCACGCGCCCCAAGCCCGGCCAAGACGCTTGGCTTGGAGAGGCTTGTCCGCCTCACTCAATCAGGACTAAAATGGTCCACAACTGCCGCGCTATCTCGCGGCGAATGCAATCCAGGGGCCGATAGCGATCCATGTTGCGGGTACGCAAACTAACCGACTACGCCACCGTGGTGATGGGGCACCTCGCCGCGGCCTCGGACACGGTGCACTGTGCGTCCGAGGTAGCTCTGTGCACCGGCATTGCCTTGCCGACCACCAGCAAGGTGCTCAAGGTGCTGGTGCGCGCGGGTCTGCTGCGCTCGGTGCGCGGGCAGGGTGGAGGTTATGCACTGGCGCGGCCGGCGGCAGAGATTTCAGTGGCGCAGATCGTGCGCAGCTTCGAGGGGCCGGTCGGGCTGACCGAGTGCGGCAGCGGCGAGGGTCTGTGTGAGCAGGAGTCGGTGTGCTCCATCCGGGGTAACTGGCAGCGTATCAATCAGATGGTGCTGGCGGCGCTTGAGAGCATGACGCTTGCCGAAATGATTCGCCCGGCCCCGGTGCCGATCCACGCCGCACTACGCCGGCAGTCGGCAAACGCGCCGTCCTGACGCAAATTCAAGGATTCGAGGATGAATACCAACACCGATATCGGCGTCTTCATCGACCGCGAGTACCGCGAGGGCTTCGTCACTGACATCGAAGCCGACAGCGTGCCGCCGGGTCTGAGCGAGGACGTGATCCGCATCATCTCGGCCAAGAAAGGTGAGCCCGAGTTCATGCTCGCCTGGCGACTGGAGGCCTATCGCCACTGGCTGAAGATGACACCGCCCGAGTGGGCGCATGTGCAGCACCCGCCGGTGGATTTTCAGGACATCGTGTACTACTCGGCGCCCAAATCGAACGCCGACGGTCCGAAGAGCCTCGACGAGGTGGATCCGGAGCTGCTGGCAACGTTCGAGAAGCTCGGTATTCCCCTGCATGAGCGTGCCGCCCTGGCCGGCGTGGCGGCCGACGCCGGGCCTGGCATCGCGGTGGATGCGGTGTTCGACAGCGTGTCGGTCGGCACCACGTTCAAGAAAAAGCTGGCCGAGCACGGCGTGATTTTCTGTTCGTTTTCCGAAGCGGTGAATGACCACCCGGACCTGGTGCGCAAGTATCTGGGCTCAGTGGTGCCGCCGGCCGACAACTTCTACGCGGCGCTCAATTCGGCCGTGTTTACCGACGGCTCGTTTGTGTATATCCCCAAGGGCGTACGCTGCCCAATGGAGCTGTCGACCTACTTTCGCATCAACGCCGCCAAGACCGGGCAGTTCGAGCGCACGCTGATCGTGGCCGAAGCCGGCAGCCATGTGTCTTACCTCGAAGGCTGCACCGCGCCCATGCGTGACGAGAACCAGCTGCACGCGGCGGTGGTCGAGCTGGTGGCGCTGGAAGACGCCCAGATCAAGTACTCGACGGTGCAAAACTGGTATCCCGGCGACGCCGAAGGCCGCGGCGGCATTTACAACTTCGTCACCAAGCGCGGCGATTGCCGTGGGCGAAACGCGAAGATTTCCTGGACCCAGGTGGAAACCGGCTCGGCCATCACCTGGAAGTACCCCAGCTGCGTGCTCACCGGCGACAACTCGGTCGGTGAGTTCTATTCGGTGGCGCTGACCAACAACTTTCAACAGGCCGATACTGGCACCAAGATGATCCATATCGGCAAGAACAGCCGCAGCACGATCATTTCCAAGGGGATTTCCGCCGGCCACGGCGGCAATGCCTATCGCGGACTGGTCAAGGTGCTGCGCGGAGCCGAGGGCGCGCGCAACTACACTCAGTGCGACTCGTTGCTGATCGGCAGCCAGTGCGGCGCACACACGTTTCCGTACATCGAAGTGCAGGAGCCGACCGCCACCGTCGAACACGAGGCCACCACCTCGCGTATCGGCGAGGACCAGCTGTTCTACTGCCGGCAGCGCGGCATCGGTCAGGAAGACGCGGTGTCGATGATCGTCAACGGCTTTTGCAAGGAAGTCTTCAAGGAACTGCCGATGGAGTTCGCGGTCGAGGTGCAGCGCCTGCTGGGCGTGAGCCTTGAAGGCAGCGTCGGCTAGTTCGCCCTTAACTACAACGAGTCATGGCATCAATGCTTGAAATCAAGGGACTGCGGGTCGCGGTCGACGACAAGGAAATCCTGCGCGGTGTCGATCTGACCCTGAAGGCCGGCGAAGTGCACGCGGTCATGGGCCCCAATGGGTCTGGCAAGAGCACGCTTGCCAATGTCCTGGCCGGGCGCGAGGGCTATGAGGTGCTGGCCGGCAGCGTCCATTACCGTGGCCAGGATTTACTGGCGCAGCCGCCTGAGCAGCGCGCCCGTGATGGCGTGTTTCTGGGTTTTCAATACCCGGTGGAGATTCCAGGCCTGTCGACGGCGGTGTTCCTGCGCGCGGCGGTCAACGCGCGGCGCAAGCACCGCGGGGAGGAAGAATTCGACGCCATGGATTTCCTGGTCCTGATCAAGGCCCGCATGAAGGAGTTTGGTATCCGCGAGGACTTTCTGCAGCGCGCCATCAATGAGGGTTTCTCTGGCGGCGAGAAAAAACGCGCCGAAATTTTTCAGATGGGGCTGCTGGAGCCTGATCTGGTGCTGCTGGACGAGATCGATTCCGGGCTCGACATTGATGCACTGCGGGTGGTGTCGGACAGCATCAACCGCCTGCGCGCGCCGCAGCGCGCCATGCTGCTGGTGACCCACTATCGGCGCTTGCTCGACTATGTGCAGCCGGATCGCATCCACGTGCTGTCGGACGGCCAGATTGTGCGTTCCGGTGGGCCGGAGCTGGCCGGCGAGCTGGAGCAAAGCGGCTACGGCGGGGTGCGCACCGAGGCCGCGTCGGCATGAGCGCGCTGGCTCACTGGCAGGACCAGTACGCGCGTCTGCGCGCCGATGAGCAGACGCCAGCCTGGTTGCGCGAGGCGCGCGACTCCGCCTGGCACAATTTTCAGGCGCGTGGCGTTCCAGATCGCAAGGATGAGGACTGGAAATACACCCGTCTCGCCGCGCTTGACCGCTTCGCCGCACAGGCGCCGCTTGAGCTGGCGGACTTGCGGCAAGCGCCCCCCGTGGACGGTTCACTGCTGGTGTTTGCCGGCGGGCGATTTCAGCCCCAGTTATCACGCCTGCCGTTGGCAACGCCGGGCGTGCAGGTACTGAGTCTGGGCGAGGCGCTGGTAACGCACGCTGAAGCGCTGCGCCCGCTGCTGCGCCAAAGCGGCCCGGAGCGGGCGTTTGCGTCGCTGAACCGGGCGCTGTTCGAGGATGGTTTGTGGTTGCGCCTGGCACCTGGCGCGCAGCTCACCGAACCGCTGCACGTGGTGCACATGGGTGGGGTAGGGGCCTCGGCTGCCTACCTGCGCTTGCTGATCGAGCTTGGCCGGAACAGCCAGGCGCTGGTGGTGGAGCACTACCTCGGCGTTGCGGCCGGCGCGTACCACGTCAATGTGCTGACCGAGGCCACGTTGGCCGAGGGGGCCCGGCTGCGGCATGTCAAGCTCGTCGCCGAAGGCGCCGCGGCCATCCATATTGCGGACATGCGCGTACGCGTTGGCCGCGCCGCACGCTTTGAGTCGCACGCGGTGGCCGGCGGCGGTGGCCTCACGCGCCAGGATATCGACGTCTACCTGCACGAGGCCGGCGGCGAGTGCAGCCTGCGTGGGCTGTATACCGCCGGCTCTGGCGAACACGTGGATTTCCACACGCGCATTGAGCACATGGCTCCGCACTGCAGCAGCGAAGAGGTCTACAAGGGCCTTGTCGGCGGTACCGGCCGGGCGGTGTTCAATGGCCGCGTGCACGTGCACCCCGGCGCCGACAAAACCGACTCGCGCATGACCTGCGCCAACCTGTTGCTGTCCAACCGCGCCGAGGTGGATGCCAAGCCGGAGCTTGAAATCTACGCAGATGACGTCAAATGTAGCCATGGTGCCACCGTCGGCCAGTTGGACGAGGCGCAGCTGTTTTATTTGCGAGCCCGTGGCATCGACCTGGCGAGTGCCCGCAGCTTGTTGATGGCGGCGTTCGCGCGGGACGCGCTCGGCGGTCTCGATCAGCGCCTGCAGGAGCACGCCGACCGCCTGCTCGATCTTCGCCTCGCGGCTCTGTGACGGATACCGGTCATGAATCTTGCCAGTTACGCTTCCCATCAGCACGAGTTCCCCGCAGCCCGTTGGCGTGCCGACTTTCCGCTGCTGCAACGCAGCGTGCGCGGTATGCCGCTGGCTTACCTCGACAACGCCGCGACGACCCAGAAGCCGCAGCCCGTGATCGACAGCGAGGCGCGCTACTACACCGAAATCAACGCCAACATCCACCGTGGCGTGCATTGGCTGTCCGAGCAGGCGACGCTGGCCCACGAGGCGGCCCGCGAGCGGGTGCGCGCCTTCATTAACGCTCGCGAAACCTGCGAAATCATCTTCACCCGCGGCACCACCGAGGCGATCAACCTGGTGGCGCAAAGCTACGGCCGGGCCAAGCTCGGCCCCGGTGACGAGGTGCTGATCAGCGGGCTTGAACACCATTCCAACATCGTCCCGTGGCAGATGGTGTGTCAGCAGACCGGTGCGGTGCTCAAGGTGGCGCCTATCGACGACACCGGCACCGTGCGTATGGACGAGTTTCGCCGCTTGCTGGGTCCGCGCACGCGGCTGGTAGCGGTGAGCCATGTGTCAAACGCACTGGGTACCATCAATCCACTGGCGGAGATGATCGCTCTGGCGCGCGCGCAGGGCGTGCCGGTGCTGGTGGACGGTGCGCAGGCGGTGGCGCACACCCCGGTCGACGTGCAGGCGATGGACTGCGATTTTTATGCTTTTTCCGGCCACAAGCTGTACGCGCCAACGGGTATTGGCGTGCTCTATGGCAAGCGGACATTACTCGACGCCATGCCCCCCTGGCAGGGCGGCGGCGACATGATCCGTACCGTTAGCTTCGAAGGCAGCACCTGGAACGACCTGCCCTACAAATTCGAAGCCGGCACGCCGAATATTGCCGGCGCCATTGCTCTTGGCGCGGCCATTGAGTACCTGGGCAGGGTGGGGCTGCAAGCGGTCGCCGCCTACGAGCAGGAATTATTGACTTACGGCAGCGAAGCGCTGGCGGCGGTGCCGGGCCTGCGCATGATCGGTACTGCCGCGCACAAGGCGGGCATCCTGTCGTTCGTGATCGACGGCCTGCACGCGCACGACATCGGTACCGTGCTGGATACCGATGGCATCGCCATCCGTGCTGGTCACCACTGCGCCATGCCGGTGATGGAATTTTTCGGGGTGGCGGCAACTGCGCGCGCGTCGCTCGCCTTCTACAACACCCGCGAGGATCTGGACCGGCTGGTTCAGGCCCTGCGCAAGGCGGTGGAGATGTTTGCCTGATGTCGAGCTTGCGCGACCTGTACCAGGAACTGATCGTCGACCACAACAAGAGCCCGCGTAACTTCGGGGTCCTGGCCGACGCCAACCACCAGGCCCACGGCTACAATCCGCTGTGCGGTGACAAAGTGACCGTGTACCTGCGCATCGATGAGGATCGCATCGCCGACCTGCGTTTTGACGGCGCCGGTTGCGCAATATCGACCGCATCGGCATCGCTCATGACGCAGGCGGTCAAGGGCAAGACAGTGGCCGAGGCCGAAGCCCTGTTTGGCGACTTTCACGCCATGGTTACCGGCGAGGACCTACGCCCGGAGTTGGCCGAGAAACTTGGCAAACTGGCTGTGCTGGCCGGTGTGCGCGAGTTTCCGTCGCGCGTGAAATGCGCCACCCTGGCCTGGCACACCTTGCACAATGCTGCCCAAGGGCAGACCACACCGGCCAAAACCGAATGACCGTCGCGCCCATTCCCCACACCGCAGGCTGACCCGATGACTGAACGCGAAAACGTGGTGCTCAGCCGCGACTGCAAGGCCCTGTTCGTGCCGCTGGGCATTCAGGTGAATGCCAAAAAGGGTACCCAGGTGACCATCATGCAGCAGCTGGGCGGTAGTTATACCGTGTTGCTGGAAGGGCAGATGGCGCGGATCGATGCCAAGGATGCTGACGCCCTGGGTAAGACACGCATCCCGTTACCGGCTGAAAGCTATCGCGGCCCGGCCTCACTAGCCGCGGTGCAGGATCTGGCCTGGCAGCACCTGCGCACCTGTTATGACCCGGAAATCCCGGTCGATATCGTCGAGCTTGGCCTGGTGTACGACTGCACCGTGGCCCCGGCCGGTAAGGATATGCACCGGGTGGACGTCAAGATGACGCTGACCGCCCCGGGCTGCGGCATGGGCGATGTGATCGCCGAGGACGTCCGGGAAAAGCTGCTGGTGATTCCCAGTGTGATCGACGCGGCCGTGGAAGTGGTTCTGGATCCCCCGTGGACGGCCGATATGATGAGCGAAGCCGCCCGTTTGCAAACGGGCATGATGTGATGAGGTACCTGCCATGAGCATCCGCCTGACCGAAGCCGCCGCCGCCCGGGTGGTCAAAATCCTGGCCGGGGACTTGCCGCCGACGCTGCGCCTGGGCGTACGCAAAAGCGGTTGTTCCGGCTACAGCTACGTGGTCGAACCGGCCCAGGATGTGGTCGCTGAAGACCACGTGTTCGAGGATAAGGGTGTGCGCCTGGTGGTGGCAGCCGACAGCCTGCCGTTTCTCGACGGCACTGAACTGGATTTTCGAAAGGAAGGCCTCAGCGAGGTGTTCAAGTTCAACAACCCGAACGCCAAGGACAGCTGCGGTTGCGGCGAGAGCGTCAGCTTTTAGGGAAACATTCGGCAATCCGCATCTGACGCGAAGTGGGGCGGCCTGCCGCGAATCGGGCGCGTAAGCCATTGATTCGGCGAAAACGCGCCTCGGCGGTGGCCGGTGTGGCGGGCGCTGAAAGGTCCTGCAATGATGTGTCTGGCGTCCTCGCCTCGCCGCTGCCCGCTGTGTGGTCTCTTGTTGGCTTAAGCTGCGAAGTGGCAAGCTGCGAGGTGGCATGATCGCTTCCGCCGCTTCGATGGAGTAGTACAACCCTGAGACTATTTTTTCGGCGCCTTACTCGGCAGCGCAGGTTCCTGCCGCTACTGCTTGTTATCTTGCTGGTAGCGTTGCAGATGGGGACGGTGCTGCACACGCTGGGCCATTTTGCTGACGCGAGCAGGCCCGATTCGTCAGCGCCGCCGCCCCACCAGGTCTGTGCGGTCTGTGTGGCTTATTCCGGAACAGTTGGCGCATTGGTGCCGGCGATGCCGTTGTTGCCGTTTGCGGTCGTGTTCGCGCCAGCACCGCTGGCGTCGCTGCCGTTCGTTGCCCTTCCTCCCCTCGCTCTCCCGTATCAGGTTCGGGCGCCGCCGTTGCTGGTCGCTGCCTGAATTCTGAACGGCGGCCGCCGGCCGCCCAGACCGACCCGCCCCTGAGCGGGCGTTTACGGGAGTTATTCCATGTCCTATCGTCTGGCTATTGCCGCGGCGGCGCTGTGCGCGCTCGTCGTACCGACACAGGCTGCGCCGCAGGATGACCTGTCCGCGCTGCGCACCGAGTTCGAACAGAAATTCAAAGCCCTGCAAGGCGACTACGAGGCGCGGCTGAAAGCGCTCGAAAGCCGCGTTCAAAGTGCAGAAACCAAGGCACAAAGTGCCGAGGAGACTGCCCGGAGCGTCGAGCGGACGGCCAGCGCGGCGCCCCCGGCCGTGCCGAGCGCCTTCAACCCGCAGCTGTCGCTGATCCTGCAGGGCGCCTACCTTGACCGTGCCGGCGGCGAACGGCCGATCAGCGGGTTTTTCCCAGCTGGCGGACACGCGCACGCCGAGCGCGGCTTCACGCTCGATCACACCGAGCTGGTGATGAGCGCCAACACCGATCCCTACTCGCGCGGCCTGGTCACTCTGGCGGTGGCGGACGAGGAGGTCGAGGTCGAAGAAGCCTGGTTCCAGACCTTGCGCCTGGGCCACGGCCTGACCGTGAAAGGCGGGCGGTTTTTTTCCGGCATCGGCTACCAGAACGAAAAGCACCCGCACGCCTGGGATTTCGCCGATAACAACCTGATGTACTCGGTGCTGTTCGGTGGGGGCCTGACGCAGGACGGCCTGCAAGCGCGCTGGCTGGCGCCGACCGAGTTGTTCCTGGAGCTGGGTGCGGAAGTCGCCAGGGGGCAGTTCTTTCCCGGCTCGGATGGCGGCGCGGACAAGAACGGCGCCGCTGCCTGGGCCGCTTTTGCCCATGTCGGCGGTGATGTCGGCGCCTCGCATGCCTGGCGCGCCGGGGTGTCCTATCTGCGCGCATCGCCCCGGTAGCGCGAGGCCTTCCTGGACGATCTGAACGACTTCGAGGCGCTCAGCCTGTTCTCGGGCACGTCCAAGGCCTGGCTCGCCGATTTCGTCTGGAAGTGGTCGCCCGATGGCAATCCGCGGCAGCGCAATTTCATCTTCGCGGCCGAGTATTTCGACCGCGACGAGGATGGCGAGCTGCTGTGCGAGGACGCAACCGCAGACGGCGGTGCCTGCAGCGGCCTGACGGACCGCTACGCCAGCGCCCAGTCGGGCGGCTACGCGCAGGCGGTGTACCAGTTCATGCCGCGCTGGCGCATCGGAACCCGTTACGACCGGCTCAGTGCGGGTTCCGTGGACTTTGGCGCCAACGGGGCGTTTTTCGATATCACCGATTTTGATCCCAGCCGCTGGAGCCTGATGACCGACTACTCGCCGTCGGAGTTCTCGCGCTTTCGCTTGCAGTTTGCGCGGAACAAATCCGTGCAGGGCGACCCGGACAGCCAGGTCATCCTGCAATACATCATGAGCATTGGCCCGCACGGCGCCCACAAATTCTGAAGGATCAATCCCATGAAATCGTTAGTTGCTTTCGCACTGACCGCGTTGGTCCTGGCGGCGCCCGCTGTCCGGGCGGCGCTCAATGTGCTTGCCTGCGAACCGGAGTGGATGGCCTTGACGCAGGAGCTGGCTGGCGATCTGGCCGAGGTTTCGGCCGCCACCACCGCCGTGCAGGATCCGCATCGCATCCAGGCGCGGCCCTCGTTGCTGGCCAAGGCCCGCCGCGCCGATCTGCTGGTGTGCAGCGGCGCGGAGCTGGAAAGCGGCTGGTTGCCGCTGTTGCACCGCGAGGCCGGTAACGGCCGGATTCAGCCCGGTCAGCCGGGTTATTTCGAAGCGGCCCGTTTCGTGCGCCTCATCGACCGTCCGGCGGTGCTCGACCGCGCGATGGGCGACATCCACGCCGCCGGCAACCCGCACCTGCACCTGGACCCGCGCAACGTCGCGCGGGTGGCCGACGCGCTGGCGCAGCGGCTCGGCGCGATTGACCCGGCGAATGTCGCCCGCTATGCGCAGCGCCATGCCGACTTCCAGCAGCGCTGGTCGGCGGCCATCGCGCGCTGGGAGCAGCAGGCCAGTGGGCTCAGGGGCATCCCGGTGGTGGCCCATCACAAGAACCTGGGTTACCTCGCCGATTGGTTGGGACTGACGGTGGTGGGCGAGCTCGAACCGAAGCCGGGCATGGAGCCGACCGCCAGTCACCTCGCCGGCCTGCTGGAAACCCTCAAGGCCACCCCGGCGCGGATGGTGCTGCGCGCCGCCTATGAATCGCCGAAGGCGTCCGAATGGCTCTCCAGCCGCGCCAGCATCCCGGCGGTGGAACTGCCGTACACGGTGGGCGGCTCGGCGGGGGCGGCGGATCTGTTTGGCCTGTTCGACGATACCCTGAACCGCCTGCTGCAGGCCGCGCCGTGACGCTCGATGGCCTGCAACCGACCATCCTGCTGCCGGCCCTGGTGGCCGGCCTGCTGGTGCTCGCCACGCACATCCCGCTGGGTCGCGAGGTGCTGCGCCGCGGGATCATTTTCATCGATCTGGCGATCGCGCAGATCGCCGGCCTGGGCATTGTCATCGCCAGCACGCTCGGCTTCGAGATCAACGGCTGGCGCACCCAGGTCAGCGCGGTGATCGCCGCGCTGACCTGGGCGTTGTGCCTGCGCTGGATGGAGAGGAAAAACCCGACCCACCTGGAGGCGGTAATCGGCGTCAGTTTCGTGGCCGCCGCCTGCGCAGCCATTCTGCTGATGAGCCAGGACCCGCACGCCGGTGAGCACCTGAAGGATCTGCTGGTGGGCCAAATTCTGTGGACCACCTGGGATGGCTTGCTGCCGCTGGCCGGTGTGACGGCCCTGACGCTGCTTGGCTGGTTCGGCCTGCGTTGGCGGGACTCGCCTCTCGGTTTCTATTTGCTGTTTGCGATCACCGTCACTGCCTCCGTGCAGGTGGTGGGGGTGTATCTGGTGTTCGCCAGCCTGATCGTGCCCGCGCTGGCGGCCGGTGGCAGGCTGGTCCGAGCAGGCGCTGTCGGTGTCGCTGGTTATGTGCTCGGGCTGCTGGCGTCCGGGTTGTTCGACCTGCCGGCAGGCGCTGCGATCGTGCTTGCTCTGGTTGTTTGCGCAGTCATTTTCCCAACGTCACTGCGCGACGGGCAAGCAGCATGACGTTGTTCGTGCCTCCGTTTTCCGCCCCTGGTAAGCCGACCTCCTACCTTGGCTAGTTACCACCATGGTGCCTGATTAATCCGCGTTTCAGGTCGTTGTCCAAGATGCAGGTGACGCCGGCGACCATCCGTGCCTGTGAACCCGTAACCGGAAATGCAGTGACCGGAACTCTACGGGTCATCGCTTCCCACGACACTCAACTGGCGGTTGGGGCGAGAAACGCAGCCGCTCCTAATCCGGCGCCTGGGCTAGATATTCATCAGGCTTGAAGCGGGTGTGTTGCGAGCCGCATAGCATGGCTCGCACAGGCTGGCTGAGCGGCCGATAATGTCCGCATGCAACACACGCGCCGCCTGCTCGAACTCATGGCCCACCTGCGCGATCCGCAGCATGGCT
The DNA here is from genome assembly GCF_041601295.1 of Immundisolibacter sp. Lineage (NCBI taxonomy): Bacteria > Pseudomonadati > Pseudomonadota > Gammaproteobacteria > Immundisolibacterales > Immundisolibacteraceae > Immundisolibacter > Immundisolibacter sp. Next base: position 17,999 of record NZ_JBFIII010000003.1, on the reverse strand, counting down.
GCGCCTGGGATCTGAAACAGGATTTCGCCAGCGTGGCGCCGTATACCCTCGAAGAAGCCTATGAGGTCGCAGACGCCATAGCGCGGGCGGATTTTGACGATCTGCGCCAGGAGCTTGGTGACCTGCTGTTGCAGGTGGTGTTTCACGCGCAGATGGCGCAGGAAGCCGGCCTGTTCGACTTCGAGGACGTGGCGGCTACGATCTGCGACAAATTGCAGCGCCGCCATCCGCACGTCTTCGGGGATGCCGTTTTCGAAACCGATGCCGAGCGTGCCGCTGCCTGGGAGGCCGCCAAGCAGGCGGAGCGGGCGACACGACCGGGCGCTGACGACGGAGTCCTTGCCGGCATAGCGCTGGCCTTGCCGGCTTTGCGTCGGGCGCAAAAATTACAGCAGCGCGCAGCAGGTGTGGGTTTCGACTGGCCAGACGTGACGCCGGTGTTGAACAAGCTCGACGAGGAACTGGCCGAGATGCGCGAGGCCTTGTCTGAGGGCGACCGCGCGGCGGTGGCGGACGAACTGGGTGATGTGTTGTTCGTGCTGGCCAATCTGGCCCGGCATCTGGACCTTGATGCGGAGGACAGCCTGCGCGGCGGCAATGCCAAGTTCGAGCGCCGTTTCGCCTATATCGAAGCGCGTCTGCGCCAGGTCGGTCGGTCCGCCCGGGACTGCACGCTGGAGGAACTGGATCAGCTATGGGATGCCGCCAAGGCGCAGGGTCTTTGACCTGCTCAGAGCTCCTGGTGGTCGATCACCGTCTGCCCGGGACGACTGCGGGCAAGGCCCCGAAACAGTGCGATCAGACTGCCGTCCTGGTCGCGCACGTCGACATCATAGACGCCACTGCGCGGGCGGCGCTCCAGCTGCCGGGCGCTTGCGGTCAGCAGCTCGCCGGCCCGTGCCGGGCGTAGGTAATCGATGCTGCAATGCTGTGCCACGGTCAACTCGTTACCGCTATTACAGGCATAGGCAAAGGCGGTGTCTGCCAGGCTGAAAATAAACCCGCCGTGGCAGCTGCCATGACCGTTGAGCATCGACTCCTGCACCGTCATGGTGAGCACGGCGCTGCCGGCGCCGCAGTGCTGCACCGCGATGCCAAGGTGTTGGGCCGCCAGGTCGCGAACGTAAAGTTCGCGGGCGACGGAAGCGGCCAGGGCGTCGGGCGGGCTAATGTCGGACATGCAGGCTGAGGATAGCATCGGCCTTGCTGCCTGGCCGCGTACGCCGGCCCAGGCCGTGGCAGTACAACGAGCGCTCAGCGGTCGCGTGGTCCGGCACGATGTCCTGGGCGCCGTCCGCCGGGTCGCCGGAGTGGACGTCGGCTTTCCGATGCCTGCCTGGGCTCGCGCCGCGGTGGCGGTGTTGTCGTTTCCCGGGCTGGACTCGCTTGAACACGTGCTGGCCGGGCAGTCGGTGACATTTCCCTATATTCCGGGGCTGTTGTCGTTTCGCGAATTGCCGGTGGTTCTGGAAGCGCTACGCCGACTGGTCCACCCGCCGGACGTGCTGCTGGTCGACGGCCAGGGCATCGCCCACCCACGCCGCTTTGGCATTGCATGCCACCTCGGGATACTCACTGGCTTGCCGAGTATCGGAGTGGCGAAGACCCGGTTGGTCGGCAAGCACCAGGCGGTGCCGGACCGCCGCGGCGCATGGGCACCCTTGCGTGACGGCGATGAGGTGATTGGCGCCGTGCTACGCAGCCGAGTCGGCGTGCGGCCCATCTATGTGTCAGTTGGCCATCGGGTGAGCCTGGATACAGCGCTGAGCCTGGTAATGGCCTGTGTCACCCGGTTCCGGTTGCCGCAAACCACGCGTGCCGCGCACGCCCTGGCCTCGCAAACGGCAACGGCCGGCGTCTGGCAACCCCCACATTAAAGTTTGGCCCGCTCGGTCCGATATGCCGAGCACGGGGAGCCGGATTCACTGGGACGCACCTATGACTGCCACCATTAAGTTGGTATCGGGCGCCGATACCGCCCACCACGATTCTGCGGAGCGTCGTTACGACCGCCGACGGTCTCGCGACGAACGCCTGCTGATACAGATTGTCAGCGCCGATGCGGCGCCGGAACTGGCTGGCGCGACCTTGCCAGCACGGACCTGCGACGTCTCCGCGGCCGGGATCGGCCTGTGGCTGGAGCGGGAATTGGCGGTCGGCGCGCGGCTTGAATTATGGGTCAACGTCACCAGCGTGCCGGGGAAGTTCTTCCTTTGCGGAGAGGTGCGCTGGTCGCGCCATGTGACGCCGGATTACCTGCACGGAATTCAACTCACGCCGGTGCCAGGTGATGATCTGGCGCGCTGGCAGCGTTGTTTCGCCTGAGCCTGGGCGATGTTTCAACAGTTGCTGTGAAGGATCCCATGGGCCGTTCAAAATCCAGTAAGACCGATATTGATGCCGAACGGAATTCCGTTGGTGATGTTCTCGCGTCCGCGCAGCAGGCGTTCATGGCGTCCGTGCGGGGTGCGTTTACCACCATGCTCGGCAAGCTCGACGATGCCCTGTTTGATCTGGCCCAGGAGGCCGATGGTGATCTTGAGCGTAGCAACTACTTTGACGCCATACGCGAACTGCGGCTCGGCCGGGAAACCATAGAGAATCGATTCGTCGCCGACCTTGATGCCTGCTGGCAGGCGGTTGAGCGTGGCGAGGGGCCGGGCGCGCGGCGCGAATCCGGCGCCGATCGCAGCGAGGTCATGGCCTTTACCGCCGCGGTGCGGCGTGCCGAAACCGACTGCGCAGACGCCCTGCGAGCGGTACGCGATGGGGTCGCGCTGGCGGTTGGTATTCCCGACGGCGACCAGATACTCGGCCCCAGACAGGTATTCGCCGCGTTTGAGGCGGCTTGCCGCGACACGCCGGCCGACCCCGCTGTCCGGCTTATCGTGATCAAGTTTTTCGAGCGTCATGTGGGCGTTGCCCTGCCGGAAATCTATCGCTCCCTGGCGCAGGACCTGACGACCCCGGAAGGGGCTTTGACGCCCCTGTCCGCCGATGCAACGGATCTGCCCGTGTTGGAGATCGATCGGCAGCCGAACTCGCCGTTTGAGGCCCCCGACGGGGGTGACATCGACCTGAGTGCCCTGATACAGCGCGCGCTGGCCGGTGGCGAGGCGGGGCAGGGCAATGAGGCGCTCAAACTACTGGCTACCTTGCAGCAGCATGACCGGCCAGGAAGTCGCAGTCGTTCGGCGTCCATTGATCTGGCGCGGATTGCCACCCGGCAGGTAACGCCACCGGTCTCGGACCTGTCTCAGCAAATGGTGCTGGACATGGTGGCGTTGTTGTTCGATTCGGTGTTTACCGATATTGCGGTTCCGGTGTCGGCCCGGCTACAGATCGCCAGATTGCAGATTCCGTTTCTGCGGCTTGCCTTGCGCGACCGGGCCGTACTGGCGCGCCGATCGCATCTTGGGCGGCGCTTCTTTGATCAGTTGATCGCCGTGACCCGTACCTGGCGGGAACCGCTGCTGCCCCCTCAGCACGACGTGCTGGCTGCCTTGATCGACAGTGTTGGTGAGTCGTGCATGGACGATCACCGGGCTTTCGCTGCCGCAACCGAAAGCGGATTGGCCGATTTGCGTTCTCTGGCCATGCCATCGGGCAAGGCCATCGGCGAGACGGAATCACGTCATCAGGCTTTGTCGGCGCGTGTCGACGCGGAACTGACGCAGCGTCTTGCCAAGTCCGGTCGCCTACCCGATCCGGTCGATGTTTTCCTGCGCAGTCACTGGCGCCAGTATTTGATCGACTGCCTGGAGCGTTATGGCGCGGAAGCCTCGCCGTGGCGGCAGGCCTTGGCCAGCGTCGATGCCCTGCTGTGGAGTCTGGTGCCCCGGGAAGGCGCAGCCGCGCAGCGCCTGGAGGAACTGCGCCCCCGTCTGTTGCGCCAGTTGCGCCAGGGCATGGATCAGGGCGGGGTGTCGATGTTCGAGCAGGAAGCGTTCCTGGAGACCCTGGACGAGATTTATCAGCGTGTTCGGGCGGGTCAATCGCTGTGGGACTGGGAGGAAGCATCGGCTATCGAGTCGTTCATGACCGATGGCGCACCAAAGACCGTGTCATCACGTGGACCTGGGAAAGCCATGGATGTGGACCCTGCTCCCAAGGATGATGAGTACAACGGATCGGAAGAAATAGTGAGCTTGGATGACCTTGCCGCCGAGCTGGACCTGGAAGACGCAGCCGCCCTGGACTTGCCTGGCGGGGTTGCGCCGGAGGCGCACAGCGATCAGTTCCACGCCGAGGACCCGATTGGCGAAACCGACGAGGTCGATCTGGATCGCGGGATGGACGTGGACGCCAACGATGTCGGCGACGAATCCGACCACGACGCGGAGTTGTCTGACGAATCCGGTACTGACGATCAGATATCCGAGGAGCCAGTTTCGGACCAGGATAAACAGGCCGGCGACGACCGCGCGCAGGCCTCGGACGTCGAGCAGGCGCCGGACGCAGAAATCGGCAGCCTGGAAGCCCTGCTACGCCGACGTGGGTTGACCGCGGCGGCGCACGAGGTGGAGGAAGTCATCATTACCGAGCGTAGCGGCCGCAGTTGAGTTGTTCGGCGGTGGCGGGCTACCGAATATGGCCTAGGATGCCGTCGAGTTCGTCCAGCGTGGTGTAGTGAATCACCAGGCGTCCACCGCGGCGGCCGTGTTCGATATGTACGCTGGCGCCCAGGCGTTCTGACAAGGTTTTCTCGAGGCGTTGCAGGTCAGCACTTTGTGCCCGCGGCGATGGTGTTGTCTCGCCCCGCAGCTGGCGCGCCACCAGCTGTTCGGTCTGCCGAACCGACAGATCCTTGGTCACTACGCGCTGCGCAATCTCGTGCTGGAGGTTTCCATCCAACGCCAGCAGCGCCCGGGCGTGGCCCATGTCGAGCTGGCGGCTTTCCAGCATCGCTTTGACCGGCGGCGTCAGCTGGCGCAGGCGCAGCAGGTTGCTGACCGCCACCCGGGAGCGACCGACGGCGCGAGCCACCTGCTCGTGGGTGAGGCCAAATTCGCGCGTCAGTCGTTCGAGCGCGTCCGCTTCTTCCATCGCGTTCAGATCCTGACGCTGAATGTTCTCGATCAGCGCCACCGCGGCGGCCGCTTCGTCGGGAATATCGCGCACGATGGCCGGTATCTCGTGCAAACCGGCCAGTTGAGCTGCCCGCCAGCGTCGTTCGCCGGCGATCAACTCGTAGCGCTGATCATCGGTACGGCGTACCAGCACCGGTTGCACCACGCCCTGGGCACGGATTGAGTCGGCAAGCGCCGTGAGCTCCTCCTCGCCAAAATGGCGCCGGGGCTGGAAGCGACCGCGCTCGATCTGTTCCAGCGGCAAGCGCGTGAGACGTTCCTGCGCAGTGGGCGGTTGGTTGGCGCTGAGCAGCGCCTCCAGGCCCCGGCCAAGTCCTCGCTTTTGTGTCATGCGGCCGCCGTGGATGTGTGCCGGCGCAACATTTCGCCGGCCAGGGTAAGAAACGCCGTGCTACCGACGCAGTTGCGGTCGTAGTCGAATACCGGCAGGCCGTGGCTGGGGGCTTCGGCCAGACGCACATTGCGCGGAATGACGGTTCGGTACAGGCGTTCGCCGAAGTGGCTTTGCAACTGTTCCGACACGTCCCGTGCCAGCCGGCTGCGCGGGTCGAACATGCTGCGCAACACGCCTTCGACGTGCAGTGCCGGGTTGGCCCGGGTTGCGATGTCGGCAATGGTGTCGAGCAAGTCTGAAAGGCCCTCCAGGGCGTAGTACTCGCATTGCATGGGGATCAGCACCGAGCCGGCGGCAATCAGCGCGTTCACGGTCAGCATATCGAGCGCCGGCGGGCAGTCGATCAGTATGTAGTCGTAGTCGCCGGCCACGGGAGCCAGGGCATCGCGCAAGCGATACTCGCGCCGGTCAAGCTGAAACAGTATGACCTTGGCGGCGGTCAGGTCGGCATTGGCCGGCACGGCATCGTAACCGCCGCTGGCCGCGCGTCGCGCCTGCGTCAGCCGCGCTTCCCCGGTCAGCACTTCGAGCACGCCCGGTGTGGCGCTGCGTTTGTCGATACCGCTGCCGGTGGTCGCGTTGCCCTGCGGATCGAGGTCTATCAGCAGCACCCGCCGCCCGGCACGCGCCAGGCCGGCAGCCAGGTTCACGGTGGTGGTGGTTTTGCCGACTCCACCTTTCTGGTTGGCGATTGCGATGATGCGTGACATGCGCGGTTCAGGGGCTACAGGGCACGAGCACTTTAACCGACCACCCGCCGATCGAGCAGCACCAGGGTGCGGCGGGCGGGGCCGTCGAAGCCGGGCAAGGTCACGGTATCCACGAGCGTGAACTCGGCTGGCAGGTCAGTCAGCTCGGCCTCCACTGTCGGACCTTTCAAGGCCAGTATCCGGCCGCCCGGTACGCACAGCTTGCAGGTCAGCCGCAGCAGCCGCGGCAACGGCGCGAAGGCCCGCGCGATGACCACGGGAAACTCGGGTACTGGTTGGTACTCCTCGGCCCGGGCGCGCACCACCTGCACGTTGCCAATGCCAAGTGTGAGTGCCGCGTGTTCAACGAAGCGGGTTTTCTTCAGGTTGCTGTCGAGCAGCACGTGCTGGGTGTCGGGCCGCGCCAGTGCCAGTGGCAGGCCGGGAAAGCCGGCGCCGGTGCCCACGTCCAGCAGCGGGCCCGGCGGCAAATAGGCCAGCACCGCCAGACTGTCCAGCAAGTGGCGCGTCACCATGTCGGCTGGCGTGTGCACGGCGGTCAGGTTGAAGGTGCGATTCCACTCCCGCAGCAGTTGCAGCAGGGCAATCATCCGCTGGCGAGTCGCGTCCGGCAGGTCCAGCTTGAGTGTCGCGAGTCCGCTATCGAGCCGCGCGCCGGCCGCGGACCAGTCGCCGACGAGCGGCGCCCTAGGCGGCATGAGTCGACGCGGCGCCGCGGCGCTTCAGATGCACCAGCAACAGGGAGATGGCGGCCGGGGTCACGCCGGGTACGCGGCTGGCCTGACCGACTGTCACCGGTCTGGCCGCGGCAAGTTTCTGTTGCACCTCATGCGACAGACCGCGGATCGCGGCGTAGTCGAGGTCGCTGGCCAGGACGGCGTGTTCCTGTCGTTGTTGGCGCTCGACTTCGGTGCGTTGGCGCGCGAGATAGCCGTCGTACTTGAGGTCAATTTCAAGCTGAGTGGTGGCCTCGGTGTCGCCATCGGCCTGGCCGGTACCGGGCAGCTGGTGCAGCTTGGCGTAGGAGATTCCGGGCCGACGCAGCAGCTCAAGCGCCGTGGTTTCGCGTCCGAGCGGCCCGCCGAGCAACGCGTTGTTGTCGTCGTCAAGCTGCTGCGGCCGCAGCAGGATGCCGCCCAAACGGACCGTTTCGCGGGCCATGGCCTCACGCTTGGCGCTGTAGCGCGCCCAGCGCGCGTCACTTACCAGGCCCAGGCGGCGACCGGTTTCGGTCAAGCGCTGGTCGGCATTGTCCTCACGCAGCCATAGCCGGTACTCGGCTCGGGAGGTGAACATGCGGTACGGCTCGGCGGTGCCGCGGGCGGTGAGGTCGTCGACCAGCACGCCAATGTAGGCTTCATCGCGGCGCGGCCACCAGGGCGCCTCGCCGCGCGCGCGCAGGCCGGCATTCAGACCCGCCAACAGCCCTTGCGCAGCCGCTTCCTCGTAGCCGGTGGTGCCGTTGATCTGGCCGGCGAAGAACAGGTCGCCGATGGCCTGCGTCTCCAGCCACGGATTAAGCGCCCGTGGGTCGATGTAGTCGTACTCGATGGCGTAGCCGGGGCGTGTGATGTGTACCCGTTCGAAGCCCGGGATGGCGCGCACGAAGGCGAGTTGCACATCGAACGGCAGACTGGTCGAGATGCCGTTCGGGTACACCTCGTGCGTGTCCAGGCCCTCGGGTTCAATAAAAATCTGGTGTGCCTGCTTGTCGGCAAATCGCACCACCTTGTCCTCGATCGACGGGCAATAACGCGGGCCGATGCCTTCTATGGCGCCCGAGTACATGGGCGAGCGGTGCAGGTTGGTGCGGATTACATCGTGCGTCTGAGCGGTGGTATAGGTGATGTGGCAGCTCACCTGGCGCGGGTGTTCGGCCGCCTTGCCAAGAAAGGAGAACACGGGCGTCGGCGTGTCGCCAGCTTGCTCGTTGAGCGCGCTGTAGTCGATGCTGCGCCCGTCCAGGCGCGGCGGGGTACCGGTCTTCAGGCGTCCTGCCGGCAGGTCGAGTTCGCGCAGGCGCCGCGCCAGCGCGACGGCCGGCGCATCACCGGCGCGCCCGCCGCCGTAGTGCTGCTCGCCGATGTGGATAACCCCGCCGAGGAATGTGCCTGTGGTAAGCACCACTGCGCGGGCGCGAAACGAAAGCCCCATCTGCGTGACCACGCCGCAGCAGTGGCCGTCTTCGACGATCAGGTCGTCCACGCTTTGCTGAAACAGACTCAGCCCGGGCTGCCCTTCCACCAGCCTGCGCACTACCTGCCGGTATACAGCGCGGTCGGCCTGGGCGCGCGTCGCGCGCACGGCCGGTCCCTTGCTGCGATTGAGCACCCGAAACTGGATGCCGGCCAGATCCGCAGCGTGCGCCATGGCTCCGCCCAAGGCATCGATCTCGCGCACCAGGTGGCTCTTGCCGATGCCGCCGATGGCCGGATTGCACGACATCTGGCCGATACTTTCAAGGCTATGGGTCAGCAGCAGCGTATCGGCGCCCATCCGGGCCGACGCCAGCGCCGCCTCGACACCGGCATGGCCAGCGCCGACCACAATGACGTCGAAGGGGCGATCGAACTGCATGGAAAGGACCAGGGTGGACGAGAAAAAACCGTTATGATAGGCGGCCTTGCGTTTTGCTGCCAGGCGGCACGCGGCCGCCACCCCGCCCTATGAATCCGCTTCGAAAACTGCACCTCAAGACCTTTGGCTGCCAGATGAACGTGTACGACTCACAGCGCATCGCCGATGTGCTGGCGCAGTCGCATGGGCTTGAGGTCACGGCCGACCCCGCCGAGGCAGACGTGCTGCTGCTGAACACCTGCTCCATCCGCGAGAAGGCCCAGGAGAAAGTGTTCTCGGAGCTCGGTGCGTGGTGGCACGATTACAAGCGCCATCGCCCGGAACTGGTTATCGGTGTCGGTGGCTGTGTCGCTAGCCAGGAGGGCGAGCGCCTGCGCCAACGGGCGCCCTATGTGGACCTGGTATTCGGGCCGCAGACAATCCATCGCCTGCCGCAATTGCTGAACCAGGCCCAGGGTCGCCGGGCCGCGGTGGACGTGAGTTTTCCGGAGATCGAAAAATTCGACCGCTTGCCGCTGCCACGGGCGCGCGGCCCGGCCGCATTCGTGTCGGTGATGGAGGGCTGTTCCAAGTACTGTAGTTTTTGCGTGGTGCCCTACACCCGGGGCGAGGAGTTCAGCCGCCCGCTGCTGGATGTTTTGACCGAAGTCGCGGTGCACGCCGAGCAGGGCTCCCGTGAGGTGACCTTGCTGGGGCAGAACGTCAACGCGTATTTGGGCACAACCCCGCGCGGCGGCACGGCCGACCTGGCCGAACTGATCAGGCAGGTGGCGCAGATCGACGCCATCGCCCGCATTCGCTTCACCACGTCACACCCGGTCGAGTTTACCGACCGCCTGAGCGATACCTATGCCGAGGTGCCCAAGCTGGCGGCGCACCTGCATTTGCCGGTGCAAAGCGGTTCTGACAGCATCCTGCGGGCCATGAAGCGCGGCCATACCGTAGCCGAGTACCTGGCCAAGATCGGGCGGGTACGTCAGGCGCGGCCGGGGATCAGTCTGACCACGGACCTCATCGTCGGTTTTCCTGGTGAAACCGAGGAGGACTTCGCCGCCACCCTGGCGCTGGTGGAGGCGGCCAGTTTCGATGAGGCATACAGCTTCGTCTACAGCGCCCGGCCCGGTACGCCGGCGGCGGCGCTGGCCGATGACACGCCGCCCGAGGTGAAGAAAGAGCGTCTGGGTCGTCTGCAAACGCTGGTTGCGAACCGGTCACAAGCCTTCGTCGAGCGCCTGGTGGGCAGCGTTCAGCGGGTGTTGGTGGAAGGTCCGGCCAAACGCGGGCAGGGCCGTATGCAGGGGCGGATCAGTCACAATCGGGTGGTAAACTTCGCCGCCGATGAGCAGCTCGCGGGCCAGATGGTGGATGTGAAGATCAACGCGGTTTCTGTCCATACTCTGCGCGGCGAGTTGGTTGCCTCGCGTCACGCCGCGTGACGGTAACGGTTGGCTTGAATTCGCCTCCAGAGGTGGCGGAAGTCACCCTCGAACCTGGCGATAACGCGCGCCTGGCCCGCCTGTGCGGGCCGCTCGACGAGCACATTGGCCAGCTGGAGAGTCATTTTGGCGTAACCATCCGGCGCCACGGCCATCAGTTTTCCATCACTGGCGTGACCGAGTCGGTCAGTGGCGCCCGACATGCCTTGCAGTCCATGTACGACGAAACTGCCGGCAGCGAGGAGCTGTCCGCGGCCAAGGTGCACCTGTTGGTTCGCGCCAGTCTGTCCGGACAGGCGCAGCCTGTATCTGAGTCAGCCGCGGTGGTTGCGGTGGGTCGGCGGCAGATGGTGCGTGCCCGTGGCCAGCGCCAGTCCGAGTACCTGGACAACATCCGGAAGAACAATATTGTGTTTGCCGTCGGGCCGGCCGGCACGGGCAAGACCTATCTTGCTGTTGCCTGCGCCGTCCAGGCGCTGCTGGAAGAACGCGTACAGCGCCTGGTGTTGGTGCGTCCGGCCGTGGAAGCGGGGGAGAAACTCGGTTTCCTGCCGGGTGATCTGGCACAAAAAGTCGACCCGTACCTGCGACCGATCTATGACGCGCTGTACGAGATGCTGACGTTCGAGAAGGTGAGCAAACTCATCGAACGGCATGTAATCGAGATTGCGCCGCTGGCCTATATGCGCGGGCGCACGCTGAACGAGGCCTTCATCATCCTTGACGAGGCACAGAACACCACGCCCGAGCAGATGAAAATGTTCCTGACGCGGCTCGGTTTTGGCTCAACAGCGGTGATCACCGGTGATGTGACGCAGGTCGATCTGCCGCCGAATCGGCGCTCGGGGCTCAAACATGTCCTCGGCGTGCTCAAGGACGTCGAGGGTATTTCCTTCAATTTTTTCACAGCCCGCGACGTGGTCCGCCATCCGCTGGTGGAACGTATCGTCAATGCCTATGAGCGCGAAGTCGAGCCCCCTGCCGGCGACCGAAGTTGATGTCGATCGGGCCAGTGCCGTTGCGGCGCCGACCGACGCGGTGTTTGCCGCCTGGGTGGCAGCCGGTTTGGCGGCGCTCGGCCTGGCCCACGTCAGCCTCGCGGTGCGCCTGGTGGACGAGGCCGAAGCCGTGGTGCTGAACCGCGACTACCGCGGCAAGGACTACGCCCCGAATGTGTTGTCTTTTCCCTTGGCAGACGACTTTCCGGCCCCGCCAGACGAGCCGCGGCCGCTGGGTGACATCGTCCTGTGCTTGCCGGTCGTGCAGGCCGAGGCCCTGGCCTACGGCATGAGCTTCGACCAGCGTCTGGCGCATTTGCTGATTCACGGCGTGTTGCATCTGGCCGGGCACAATCACGACCAGCAGTCGCCCCGCCTGGCCATGGAAGCGCTTGAAACCCGTGTCATGGCGGAACTTGGGCTGCCCCACCCGTACCAGCAGTCGTGAGTACCGACGCCCACTACGGTTTGTTGCAGCGCATTGGCCACGCCTTGTTTGGCGAGCCGTTCGACCGCGAGCGCTTGATGCGGCATCTGAAAAACGCCGCCGATGCAGCGGTACTGGATGCCGGCACCTTGAGCATGATCGAGGGCGTGCTCACCATGGGCGAACGCCAGGTGCGTGATGTCATGGTGCCGCGCTCGCAGATGGTGGTGATGCGCCGTGACGATGACCTGGAGGGCATGGTGCAGGTGGTGGTGGCCAGCGGTCACTCGCGCTACCCGGTAATCGGCGAGGACCGCGACGAGGTCATCGGCTGCCTTCTGGCGAAAGACCTGCTGGCTTACTTGGAGCCAGGCAAGGAGGTTCAGTTCAACCTGCGCGACGTGTTGCGGCCGGCCGCCTTTGTGCCGCAAAGCAAGCGCCTTAACGTGCTGCTACGTGAGTTTCGCCAGAGCCGCAATCACATGGCGGTGGTGGTGGACGAGTACGGCGGCGTGGCTGGCATGGTCACCATCGAGGACGTGCTGGAACAGATCGTGGGCGAGATCGAGGACGAGTACGACATCGACGAGGATGAAGCCTTCATCGAGCCGGATGCCGATGGCAGTGTGCGGGTGCAGGGGCTGGCGCCGATTGAGGCGTTCAATGAACATTTTGGTGTCAGTTTCAGCGACGCTGAGTTCGACACCATCGGCGGCCTGGTGGCGCACCAGTTCGGGCATTTGCCGGATGCCGGGGAGCGGCTCCAGTACCAGGGTTTCGAGTTCGAGGTGGCGGCCGCCGAGGGGCCGCGCATCGACCAGATGGTGGTGCGGCGTCAGGACCTGTCGGTGCTCGAATCCGACGACGGTTAAGACGCCGGTGAAGCCGCTAAAGCCCCGCACCGGGCTGTTGCTGGCAGCCGCGGCCGGCGGGCTGATGCCGTTTGCCTATGCGCCCTTTGGCTGGTGGCAGCTGCCCCTGCTGGCGCTGGCTGGATTGCTGATTTTGGCCATGCGGGGCACGGCGCGGCAGGCGGCGGCGCGAGGTTACGTGTTCGGTCTGGCGTGGTTCGGCGGTGGTGTGCACTGGATCTTCGTCAGCTGCTACCGCTACGGCAACATGGATGTCGCCAGCGCGACCATCACTACTGCGGCCCTGGTGGCCTATCTGGCGCTGTTTCCGGCGCTGGCGCTGTATGTGGCCAGACGTCTTGGCACGCGTGAGGGTGCTTTTTTACTTGCCGCGCCGGGGACGCTCGGGCTCAGCGAATGGCTACGCTCCTGGCTGCTGACCGGCTTCCCGTGGCTGGCGCCCGGTTACAGCCAGATCGACAGCCCGCTCGGCGCCTTCGCGCCACTGGTCGGCGTGGCCGGGGTCGGGCTTGTGCTGGTTGCGGCGGCGGCTTTGCTGGTCTACCTGTCGACCCGGACTCGATGGCGCTGGCCGGCAGCGGCCATGTTCATTTTGCTGACGACCGGCGGGCTGGCACTGGACAGGATCGAGTGGACACAGCCGGCCGGGTCGCCGGTGCGCCTGGCCCTGGTGCAGGGCAACGTCGAGCAACAGATGAAATGGGACCCGGCCTATTTCGAGGCCACGCTGGATCGCTACCGGCGCCTGAGTGTCGGACAGTTCGATGCCGACGCGGTGATCTGGCCGGAGAACGCCGTGCCGGCCTTGCCAAGCCAGGTCGATCCTGGCTATTTCGCGGCGCTGCGGGCGGCGGCCGGTAGTGCCGCACTGCTGATCGGCATGCCAACCGAGGACGCCGATGGCCGCTACTACAATGCCCTGGTGCAGTTGACGGGCCCGGGCGGTGAGTACCGCAAGCGGCACTTGGTGCCGTTTGGCGAGTACGTGCCGCTAAAAAACCAAATTGGTCCGGTGCTTGATCTGCTGGCAGTGCCGATGTCGGATTTTTCGGCCGGTGGTACCGACCAGCCGCTGTTGCAGGTGGGTGACTCGCGCGTGGCCGCGTCGGTGTGTTACGAGATTCTGTTTCCGCAGGAGCTGCGCGCCGGCGCCGCGGCCGACTGGCTCATCAACATCAGCAACGACGCCTGGTTTGGCGATTCCATCGCCCCGCCGCAGCACCTCGATATCGCCCGCATGCGGGCGCGTGAACTGGGCCGGCCCATCGCCCGCGCCACCAACACGGGTCTTACCGCCATCATCGACCACCGTGGTCGGGTGACGTCCCGCGCGGCGCCGTTCGAGCCGACCGTGTTGCGCGGCGAAGTGGTGCCCCGGCGGGGTTTGACGCCGTTTGCGCGCTTCGGCGAGATGCCGGTGACGCTGCTGTGCCTGGCGCTGTGCCTGGCCGGCGGGTGGAAAGGCCGGGTGGGCTCGGGTCGACGGCTATAATCGCCGGTCTTTTTTGCCGCCCCTTGCGCAGTCCTTCATGAATCGCCAGTACCACGCCGCCACGGTCGAAACCCAGGCCCAGACCTGGTGGCAGGAACATCACACTTTCGCAGTAGCCGACGACGGTCCGGGCGATAAGTTCTACTGCCTGTCCATGTTCCCGTATCCGTCGGGTGCGTTGCACATGGGGCACGTGCGCAACTACACCATCGGCGATGTGCTGGCGCGCTATCAGACCATGCAGGGACGTCGCGTGTTGCAACCGATGGGTTGGGACGCCTTTGGCATGCCGGCCGAGAACGCCGCCATCCAGCGCGGTATTGCGCCGTCGCGCTGGACTTACGACAACATCGACCACATGCGCACGCAGCTGCAGCGCCTGGGCTTTGCCTACGACTGGCGGCGTGAGATCGCCACCTGCCGGCCCGAGTACTACCGCTGGGAGCAGTGGCTGTTCACGCGGCTGCTGAAAAAAGGCCTGGCCTACCGCCGGTTGGCGGCGGTCAACTGGGACCCGGTCGACCAGACCGTGCTGGCCAACGAGCAGGTGATCGACGGCCGTGGCTGGCGCTCCGGCGCCCTGGTGGAGCGGCGCGAGATTCCGCAATGGTTTTTGCGCATCACCGACTACGCAGACGAGCTGTTGGCCGGCCTGGATGAGCTCGACTGGCCCGAGCCGGTCAAGACCATGCAGCGCAACTGGATTGGCCGCTCGGTAGGCATTGAGCTGAGTTTCGAGGTGCCCGGTTACGGCCCACTGAAGGTGTATACCACCCGGCCGGACACACTGTACGGCGCCACTTACATGGCCGTCGCCGCTGATCACCCGCTGGCGCGCCAGGTGGCGGCGGCCGATTCTGGCCTGGCGTCGGCCATCGACGCGCTCAAGCCCCGCGAGACCAGCGAGGCGGCCATGCAGACCCAGGACAAGCTCGGTGTCGACACCGGCCTGCGCGCCGTGCACCCGCTGACCGGTGCGCAGCTGCCGGTGTGGGTAGCCAATTTCGTGCTGATGGACTACGGCGAGGGCGCCATCATGGCCGTGCCCGGCCACGACCAGCGCGACTGGGAATTCGCCCGCCAGTACCGGCTGCCGATCACGCCGGTGGTGGCACCGGCCGGATTCGACGGCGATCCGGCAAGTCTGGTCGCGCACGCCGCGTTCACTGACAAGGGCCTGCTGATCAACTCCGGACCCTATGACGGCCTGGAATTTCAGGCAGCGTTCGACGCCATTGCCGACCTGGCCGAAGCGCGCGGTACGGGTGCCCGGCGCGTGCAGTACCGCCTGCGCGACTGGGGCGTGTCGCGTCAGCGCTACTGGGGCTGCCCGATTCCGGTGATTCATTGCGAAGCGTGTGGCCCCGTGGCGGTGCCGGACGAGCAACTGCCGGTGGTTCTACCCGAGGACGTGACGGTGGACGGCAGCGGCTCGCCGCTGACGCGCATGCCCCAGTTCTACCAGACTACCTGCCCGGACTGCGGCCGCCCGGCGCGGCGCGAGACCGACACCTTCGACACGTTCTTCGAGTCGTCCTGGTACTTCGCCCGCTTCTCCTGCCCGGACCTGGACAGCGCCATGCTGGACGGGCGTGCCAACAGCTGGTTGCCGGTGGACCAGTACGTCGGCGGCATCGAACACGCCATCCTGCACTTGCTGTACGCGCGCTTTTTTACCAAGTTGATGCGGGACGAGGGTCTGGTGCAGGTCGACGAGCCGTTCACGCGTCTGCTGACGCAGGGCATGGTGCTCAAGGATGGCTCCAAGATGTCCAAGTCCAAGGGCAACACGGTCGACCCGCAGGCGCTGATCGACCGTTACGGCGCCGACACGGCGCGCCTGTTTACTATTTTCGCCGCACCGCCCGACCAGGCATTGGAGTGGTCCGATGAGGGTGTGGCCGGAGCCAATCGCTTCCTGAAACGCCTGTGGGGGTTTGCCGCTGACTTCATCGTCTGGCGCGAAGGCGCGCCGACCGGCGATGCTGGGGCGTTGGACGCGGACCAGCGTGCCGTACGCAGGGAGCTGCACGAGCGTCTGAGCCAGGCCAGTTATGACTTCGCCAGGAGCCAGTTCAACACGATCGTGTCGGCCGGCATGAAGATGCTGAACGAGATGTCGCGTTTGGCGGTACCCACCGGGGCCGATGGTGCTGGCTACCGAGCGGTGGTGGACGAGGGCCTGTCCATCCTGTTGCGGCTGCTGGCACCGATCGTGCCGCACATCACGCATGTGTTGTGGGCGCAGCTTGGCCATGACGGTGCCATCCTGCACGCGGGCTGGCCGCAGGTGGACCCGGCAGCGCTGGAGCGTGCCCAGATCGCGTTGGCGGTGCAGGTGGGCGGTAAGCTGCGCGGCACCGTCTGCGTGTCGGCAGATGCCGACCATGACGCGATCTGCGCCGCGGCGTTGGCTGAACCCAACGTTCAGCGCTTTGTCGGTGCTGGCGCGGTGCGCAAAGTGATCGTGGTGCCAGGCAAGCTGGTCAACATTGTCGTCTGAAACTCATAGAGAATTCGTTCATGAGCACTTTTCTGCGCCTTCCGGCATTCGCCGCATTGTTGTTCCTGGTTGGGTGTGGCTTCCACGTGCGCGGCCACTACCAGCTGCCGGACACGGTGGGGGCGGTATTCATCGAGGTCCCGGGTTACGACTATGACCTGCGTCACAGGCTGCACCGGGCGCTTTCCAGCCGCGGCGTGCGCCTGGTCGAGGACGCCACCGAGGCCGACTCGGTCCTGCGTATCAGCGATCCCACCTTCACTACCCGTGTGCTGTCCGTGGGCACCGACGCCCGGGTGTTGGAGCACGAGTTGCGTTACACCTTGGGCTTTGAGCTGAGCCGGCGGGATGGCAGCTTCCTGGTGGCGCCGCAGAACCTGGAGTTGCTGCGCGACATTTCCTACGACGAAAGCAACGTGCTCGGCAGCCAGAGCGAGGCTAATGCCGGCCGCGTGGAACTGCTGGATCAGTCGGTGCGCGAGATCGTGCGGCGCCTGGCGGCGCGGCTGCGCTAACCGCCGGCTCCGACATGCAGATCAAGGCAGAGCAGCTTGCCAGCGCGCTTGAGCGGGGTTTGCAGCCGATTTATCTGCTCGCGGGGGAAGAACCTGTGCTGGTTGCCGACGCCGCCAGCGCGGTGCGCAAGGCAGCGCGGCGGCTGGGGTTTGGCGAGCGCGTGGTGCATGAGGTCGAGCGTGGTTTCGACTGGAGCGTGCTGGGCGGGGAGGCGGCCAGCCTGTCCTTGTTTGCCGAGCGGCGACTGATCGAACTGCGCCTGGGTGGCGGCAAGCTCGGCGACGACGGCAGCGCTGCCCTGTGTGCGTACGCCAAGGACCCGGCGCCGGATGTATTGCTGCTGCTCACCGGGGAGTCATTCGAGCGCCGAGTACGGGACAGTGCCTGGTATCGGGCGTGTGATTCGACCGGCGTGGTGATGTACGCCTGGCCGCTGGAGGCGACCGCGATGCCGCGCTGGCTGGTAGCGCGTGCCCGCTCGCTGGGAGTAGCGCTGAATGAAGCGGCGGCGAGCCTGCTGGCCGATCTCACGGAAGGCAACCTGTTGGTGGCTGCCCAGGAACTGGACAAGCTGGTGCTGCTCAGCCCGCCGGGCGCGGCGCTGGGCCGCGACAGTGTTTTGCAGGCGGTGACCGACAACCCGCGCTTTGCCGCGCGGGATCTTGCCGACGCGGTGCTCGCGGGCGATGGGCGGCGCTTGACCCGGGCACTGGCACATTTGAAGGACGCCGGTGAGACGCCCATCCTCGCGCTGTGGCAGCTGACTCAGGATTTGCAGCGACTGATCGACGGCAATATGGCGGGTCAACCGCCGCGACGGCGGGAACTCCTGACCCGCGCCCAGCGGCGTCGGCCGGCGGCATTCTGGCAAAGTTTGCGGGCCCAGGCGGCGCTGGTGGATCGGGCCTGCAAGGGCGTGGGCAAGGGCGCCGAGCCGTGGCTGGCGGTGGCCAGCCTGGCCCTGCGGATGGCCGGGCACAGTCG